>JAFRKM010000005.1 GCA_017431755.1 Clostridia bacterium | reverse complement strand
GTCAAGAATTTTTAAAAAATAAAAAAACCGGTTATTAACAAATTTTTTATTTTTGTTTTCTGAATAAAAAAAGTTTGATAGATTAGTATTTATTATAGTTAAGCTATTATACAATATGGTTACTAAAAATTTTTAAGGACAAAATTTTTCTAAATGCTTAAATTATTTTTTAAAAAAAGAACAATTTACCCAATATGAGCCCACATGATTTACGTTATACTTGCGGTTCAATTATGTTATCATCTGGAGCTTCCATAAAAGATACGCAGGATTTTCTTGGTCATGAAGATGCGAAAACAACATTAAAGTTTTATACAGGAACAACTCCAGAAACTCTTAGAAAAGCTTCTGAAAATCTTGCGTTAGCATTGGAATAAATACGTCAACAAAGTGTCAACAAATTTATTAAACATTGAAAAATAAAATTAAACGAAGTTAAACATCAGTGATATAAAACTCAGAAATTATCACACTTTCGTAAACATTATAAAATAATACTAAATAGTTTTTTTATAAATGGCATTCAAGAGGTCAGCGGTTCGATCCCGCTTATCTCCACCAAATGAAACCCACATAAGTTTAAAACTTATGCGGTTTTTTATATTTTAACTATTTTTTTCTAGGTTTTCTTCGCTAAAATCCGATTCACGGTAAAATTCTTTAGTTTCGGAATTTCTTATTACGGCGCTTTTATTTTTTTCTAAGAGTTTTGTAATTGCGTAAAGGTCAATCCAGATCTCGTTGTCGCATTCTTTTTGAGATTCGTCAAATATAAGCTCCATGCCCCAGTGAAGATGGCTTTCGTTTATATTATTTACGTTTTCTTTTGTGCTGTAGCCTGTTCTGCCAACGTAGCCTATAACATCTCCGGCTTTAACGGTGCAGCCTTCTTTGATGCTTTCATGATATGGTCTGTTTTGCCTTAGATGTGCGTAATAGTAATATCTTTTTTTATCAAAACTTCTGATACCGATTCTCCAGCCGCCGTATTGATTCCAGCCTATTATTTCTACGGTACCGGATTCTACAGCAATGACTGGAGTCCCCGTTGCAGCTATCATATCGTGGCCTAAATGAGGCCTGGCGTAGCCGTATGATCTGGATGCACCAAAATCAGAAAAGTGTGAGAATGGAAAAGTTTTGGCAATTGGGGAAAAAGCTTTTAGTCCATATGCTTCTTCCCAGGAGCCTTTATTTTTGTTTTTTATTTTATATGTTCCTAGAAATTCCTTTAAAACAGCCTCGTATACTTCATGATAGTAATTATAATTTTTTAAATTTTTTGTCAGGTCGTTAATATTAGTGCCTGATTTTATTTTTTCGGTTAAGTTTGTTAAGTCTTTTTCTTCGTATTTTTTGAAATTTCCACTGTATTTTGCTCCAAGATATGCTAAGAGATCTATCCAATTAATTTTAATATTTTGGTTGTGTGATTTAATGTCTTCTCTCATCGCTTTTTCTAAAGCTTCATAACATGGGCCGAATTCAGCATATTTTATGAATTTTTTATTTTCTTGGGCATAAACGGAATTTTTACCTTTATTTAAAAATGTTAAACTAACAACTCCAACTACTAAAAAAGCGGCTAACAATACAAAAAATTCTTTTTTTATTTTTATAACAAACAAAGTGATTTCCTCCGTAAAATCAGTTTGTTAATTATATGAACGAAAATTTTAAAAAAATACTTTAAAATAAAAAAGCTGCAAAACTCAAACCAAGTTTTGCAGCAATTTTTTGTTTTTATTCTTCTGAAATTGCATCCACAGGGCAGATTTCACAAGATTCTTTTGCTTTGTCTTTTAGATCTTCTGGAATTTCATCCACAATGCATTCAGATTTATCATCAGAATTAAGTTTAAAAATTTCTGGGCAAATGTCCAGGCACATTCCACACCCAATGCACATATCTTGGTCAACTTTTATTTTCACTTTAATCAAATCCTCTCTAAAAAGTTTATATTAATAATTATATATGAAAAATAGCGCCATATCAATAAAAAATATTTTTTAAAAATGTGAATAATTTAATTTTAATTTATTACACTAAATATTGGGTGAATCAAGAAAAAACGTAACTTAGGAGGAATATAAAATGAAAGCAAAAGGAATAGTAAGGAGAATGGACAACCTCGGTAGAGTTGTAATTCCTAAAGAAATTCGAAAGACCATGAGAATAAAAGAAGGGGATTCGTTGGAAATTTATACAGATTCTGCGGAAAAAATAATATTTAAAAAATATTCTTCAATGGCAGAGCTTGCCTCATTTGCTGAGAATTACGCAAATATAGTGTCTAAGGCGGTTAATTTACCTGTGCTGATTTCTGATTGTGATGAGATAGTTGCAGTGGGGGGAATTTCTAAAAAAGAATTTTTAAGTAAAAAAATAAGTGAAGAACTTAAAAAGCTAATAAATAAAAGAAAACATTTTTTAAAAAGTGATAGTGAATCAGAAAAAATTTATCCTCTGGAAAATATAGAAAATGAAGCACAATGTGCGCTTGGAATTATTTCTGGTGGAGATATTATGGGCAGCGTAATAATTTTACAGGGCGAAGAAAAAAAAGTATTTCCTAAAGAAAATTTTTTGCTTATAAAAACAGTAGCAGAGCTTCTTGGAAAACATTTGGAAAACTAATTTTATATTTTATATAAATAAACTTGACATCTTTTCTTTAATATATATAATATATGTATAAAATATTAAACTGAAAGGATGAAACAATATGGATGATTTAATTTCAGAGATTAATAAATTTCCGTCTGAAGATGTCAAATATGCAGAAGCTATATCTAGCATTATAATAAACTGCAATGTGGCTTTAAAGCAATATAAAAAAGTCGACTCTAAAAAAAGTAAAGAGAAAGTTGTTTATGCGATTTTGAAATGTAAAAATCTTAAATTTCTTAAAAAAACGTATAAAAATTCACTTGAGTTTTTGGAAAGAGCAGATCTTAATGCTTTTCATGAAGATAAAAAACCAAGTGATATAACAAAATCTTTGGATTTTATTATAGATGAATTAAAAAAATTAAGTCCAGCGGAAAATACTTATGTTTTAAAAGCTAGAGATTTTATAGAACATAAATCTAAATTTCCGAATAGAGTTCAAAACCTTAATGATATATGTAGATTCATTGAAAAAAATGTGAAAATACTTTTGAAAAAATATCCGAAATTTGAAAATATTGAAGACGATAAAGATATTTACGAATCTCTTCAGGATAATAAGTTGAAAAGATTCGAAGATTTTCAAAAACAATTTATGGCAAGTTTCGAAGCAAAGTACAAAATTAAGTTAAAATCCGTGAAAATGAATAAGTAGAAATAATTTAGTTTATAATTAAACTTTGCCCTTCCATTTGGGAGGGTTTTTCTATGTCCATAATTTCAAGAATAGTTGGCGCAATATCGCAAAGAGCGCCACTTTTTTTAAGTTTATAATTAGTGCCAACAAGGCAAAAAGGTACGGGTTTTGTTGTGTGTGCAGTAAAAGGATTTAAATTTTCGTCAAGCATTTTTTCGGCATTTCCGTGATCCGCTGTGATGATTGATATTCCGCCTGTTTTTTCCATTTCTGCTATGATATTTTTTACGTAGTTATCTATTTTTTCAATGGCAAGTTTTGTGGCTTCTATATTGCCTGTGTGACCGACCATATCTGGGTTTGCGTAGTTGACTACTATTAATCCGTATTTTTCTTTTTTTATGTTTTCTATAACTTTTTTTGTTATCTCCCATGCGCTCATTTCAGGTTTTAAATCATAGGTTTTTACTTTTGGCGAATTTACTATGATTCTGTCTTCATTTTTATATGGTTTTTCCACTCCGCCGTTTAAAAAGAATGTTACATGAGCATATTTTTCTGTTTCTGCAATTTTTAGCTGGTTAATATTTTTCATAGATAGATATTCGCTTAGTGTGTTTGGGATATCGCGTGGTTTAAAAATAACAGAAGCGTTTTTTAAATTTTTGTCGTACTCGGTCATGCATGCATATTTTTTAATAAGCACGCTATATGTGTTTTTTAATAAATTTGTTTTTTCGGTAAAAAATTTTGTTATTTGTCTTGCTCTGTCGGGCCTGAAATTAAAACATATTATACCGTCTTTTTCGTTTATTCCGCCGTAGTTTTGAAGGACGCACGGAGGAATAAATTCGTCTGTAGTGTTTTCTTTATAAAATTTTTCTATAGCGGTTTGTATATTGGTTATTTTATTGCCTTTCGCATTTAACATGCAGTTGTAAGCTTTTATTGTGCGCTCCCAATTTTTGTCGCGATCCATGGCGTAGTATCTACCGCAAATTGTAGCAAGCCGTATAGTATTATCATTTGATATATATTTTTCAAGTGCGTTTATGTATTTTAGTGCGGATTTTGGATTTGTGTCACGTCCGTCCAACCATGCGTGAATATATATTTTGGGTACATTTTTTCTTTTTGCCAAGTTTATAAGTGCAAAAAGGTGGTTTATGTGGCTGTGAATCCCGCCGTCGGACAATAACCCCATTAAATGTAGCGCAGAATTATTTTTTATAACATAATCGCATACAGAATTTATTTCAGGATTTGAATTAAAAGTTCCATCAGTTATGCACTTATTAATGTATGTAAAATCTTGATAAACCACTCTGCCTGCGCCGATATTGGTATGCCCGACTTCGGAGTTTCCCATCTGATTTTCAGGCAGGCCAACACTTAATCCGGAAGCCTCCAAAACAGCAAACGGATTATCTTTAAAAGTTTTGTCCAAAAATGGTGTGTTTGCCATTTTTATGGCATTTCCTTCGGAGTTTTTGCTTATTCCAAAGCCGTCCAGTATTATAAGTAAAACACTTTTTCTCATAAATATTCACCACTAAAAATTAAATATTTTCTGCTATATCTATTATTTTAACAAATTCTTTAGCGTCAAGCGATGCACCGCCGATAAGAGCGCCATCAATATTTGGCATTTCAAATAAATTTTTTGCGTTTCCGCTTTTTACGGATCCGCCGTAAAGCACTTTTGTTTGACTGTAGTTATAATTTTTATTTATAAAATCTTTTATCAGTTTGCACATCTTGTCAGCTTCGCTTGGAAAAATTGCCGTGCCTGTACCGATTGCCCAAACAGGTTCATAGGCAATAATTATGTTTTTAAGGTCGATTTTTTCTATGTTTTGTAAAGACTTTTTTATTTGATTTGTAATTACATCGTTTTGAATATTTTTAGTGCGTTCGTTTTCGTTTTCTCCTACACAAAAAATTACAGAAAGGCCGTTTGCAAGCGCTGCTTTGATTTTTTCTCCTATAAGCGTATTTGATTCATTAAAATAAATTCTGCGTTCGCTATGCCCCAAGATAACATATTGTACGCCTGAGCTTTTTAGCATTTTAGGTGATATTTCTCCCGTGTATGCTCCGCAGTCTTTAAAATAGCAGTTTTGAGCACCTATTTTTATTTTGGGATTTTTTAATTTTTTTGTAAATAAATACATGGAAGTAAACGGCGGGCAAATTATTATACCGGATTTAAAATTTTTTTCTAAGCTTAAAAATTTTGAAATGTACTCGTCTGTTTCGATTGGAGTTTGATTCATTTTAAAATTAGCCACAATTAATTTGTTCATTTTGGTTTTCCCTTTCTGTGCAAAAATTCCCCTTAAATAAAATCAAGGGGAGAGTGTTTATTTTTCGTCAATAGCATCAAGTGCAGGCATAGATTTTCCTTCCAAAAATTTAAGGGTTGCACCTCCGCCGGTGGAGACATGAGTGACTTTATCTTTAAACCCTAGGTTTTGTATTGCTGCGGCAGAATCTCCGCCGCCTATTATAGAAATGGCACCACTTTTTGCAACAGCCTGTGCGATTTTTGCGGTTCCTTTTTGAAAATTTTTCCATTCATATACGCCCATAGGACCATTCCAAATTATCGTTCCTGCTTTTAAGATAGTTTCAGAAAAAAGTTTTGTTGTTTTTGATCCTATGTCAAGCCCTGTCCAGCCATTTGGAATTTTATCCGAATCAACTGTTTTAAACTCTGTGTCTGCGCTGTATTCCAGCCCAACAATATTATCCAAAGGCAAAAGTATTTTAACTCCTTTTTCTTTTGCCTTGGCCATGATGTCTTTTGCAGTGCTTATTTTGTCTTTTTCGCAAATTGAATTTCCAATAGAATATCCTAACGCGTTTGTAAAAGTGTAAGACATACCGCCGCCAATGATAAGAGTGTCTACTTTACTGAGTAAATTGTTTATTACTTCAATTTTGTCGGACACTTTAGCGCCGCCTAATATTGCAACAAATGGCCTTTTCGGAGATTTTAAGGCATTTTCTAATATGGTGATTTCTTTTTCTACCAAGAAGCCGCAAGCTGAAGGCAGATATTTTGTTATCCCGACTGTGGAAGCGTGAGTTCTGTGGCAAACGGCGAAGGCGTCGTTTATATATACATCAGCAAGAGAGGCGAGCTCTTTAGAAAAATTATCATCATTTTCAGTTTCTCTTTTATCAAAGCGAATATTTTCAAGCATGCATATATCGCCAAAATTAAGGTTATCAATAGTTTTTTTTGTGTTTTCCCCTGTGATTTCAGGTAAGAGAACGACTTCTTTTGCTAGCGCTTTAGAAAGATAATTTGCAATAGGTTTTAATGAAAAGTTGCTATCGTTTTTGTTTTTTGGTCTGCCAAGATGGGAACAGATTATTATTTTTGAATTATTCTCTATTAAATAATTTATAGTTTTTAAAGATTCATCAATTTTTTTGGTATCAACAATATTAAGTTTTGAATCTAAAGGTACATTAAGATCACAGCGTAAAAAAACGGTTTTATTTTTAATAGGAATGTCGGTGATGCTTTTTTTATTTGAATAATTCATAGAGTTCTCCCTTTCTTATTTTTTAAGTATGCATGTATTATATATGTAATAGAAAAGTCTTTCAAGTGTAGAACTTGAATTGACCCCGGTTTAAAATAAATAACCGGCTGTTTAAAAAATAGCCGGCTATTAAATTTTTTTATCCGCTGCAACTACAAGTAGATCTATTTTTCGCAGGTATAAAATTACAGTTTTTTATTTGCCCTTTAAAAGTGTTTCTACAAAATATATTAGTGGGTAATTTTTTTAAAAAACATCTTAAGTTTTGTCTGCAACAATTTCTGTTCATTTTATCACTCCTTATGGGAACGTCTAAACTTCCCATAGTATATTTTATGAAGATTTAAATCATTTTGGCACAATTATTTTCAAATATTATGTATTTACTATTTTTATTAATACAGTATTTTTTGAAAATTCATTAAAATTTAAGTTGAAAAATTTAGCTGTTTGTAGAACGTAAATTAATGCACATATGTAAAATAAATTATGTTGAAAAAATTGTGGAAATTGTTAACAACATAAAATATTGTGCTCGCTTTTTATACCAAATTTATACTTTGGTTATTATTAAAATTTTGATATTTGTGGTTTTCGCTTTTCTGTAAAAAATCAGTAGCCATGCGGCTTTTGACCACTTGGCTACTGTAGGTATTATTAAGTTATTTTTATCTATTTTTAAATATAGACATTATGTCGTAAAAGCTATCATCTTCACTTGAATCTGATTCATTTGAAGCAGGAGCTGTTGAATAATGATTTCCAGTTCCCATTTTTCCAAATGGTAATTTTGTTGTATTTTGTGGAGTTGGCATATAGGATTCTCTGGTTGAAAAACCAGTTGCAATTACTGTTACGCTGATTTCGTCGTCCATTTTTTCATCAAATGCAGCACCCCAGATAATATTTGCGTCTTTGTCAGCTTGCTGTGCAATAAGTGTAGAGGCGGTTTCGATTTCATCAAGTCCGATGTCAGGTGATGCTGTAATATTAACAATAACACCTTTTGCACCATTAATAGCGGTTTCTAGGAGCGGACTTGAAATTGCCATATTGGCAGCTTCTTCGGCTTTATCTTTGCCGGTAGCACGTCCAACGCCCATATGTGCATATCCTGCATCTTTCATAATTGCTGTAACGTCAGCAAAGTCTAAGTTTACAAGGCCGGGGAGTAAGATTAAATCAGAAATACTTTGTACACCTTGTCTTAAAACATCGTCAGCAACAATAAATGCATTCATCAAAGTTATTCTTTGTTGGCTTGCAAGTTTTAATCTTTCATTTGGTATTACAACGAGTGAATCCACTTGATCTCTGAGTTCAGCTATGCCAGCTTCTGCTTGAGCCATTCTTTTTGCTCCTTCAAAGCCGAATGGTTTGGTTACAATACCAATTGTAAGTATTCCCATTTCTCTAGCGATTCCGGCAACTATTGGCGCAGCACCTGTACCGGTTCCTCCGCCCATTCCAGCTGTAATAAATACCATATCAGCGCCTTTTAAAGCAGATATAATTTCGTCACGGCTTTCTTCTGCGGCTCGTTGTCCTATTTCGGGTTTGGAACCTGCGCCTTTTCCTTTTGTAATTTTTTCACCTATTTGAATTTTATGATTAGCTTTTGAACGCATTAGAGCTTGTCTATCTGTATTTATGCAAATGAATTCAACACATTTTACTCCTGAATCTATCATTCGGTTAACAGCATTTCCGCCGCCTCCACCGACTCCAATTACTTTTATTTTTACTACTTCTTCCGCATTATTATCGAATTCAAAACCCATGATGATTACAACCTCCGCTTTAAAGTATTTTTTATGATTTTTAAAATTAATTCGCTTAAAATTGTGTAATATAAAAGTTTTCAATTTAGTATATCATACCATTATATGTTTTTCAACAAAAATAAAAAATTTTTTTATTATTTTTTTATT
>JAFRKM010000033.1 GCA_017431755.1 Clostridia bacterium | reverse complement strand
TAAGCTTTTGTCGTAATAATCTCCGACAGCATTTTTAGGTTTGATAGGGATTTTTTCATGATTGTCACGCTCGTCTTTGATTTTTGTCTGTTCCAGATTTTTGATAATGTCATATATTCTTTTTTCATCATTAGAAAAACTTTTTTTTAGGTTAAATTTGTTTGATAAAAAGTTAGACAAACTATTCTTTGTCTCATAGCTGGTAAAGTTACTTATTGCATCACTATTTAATTTGTTAATACTTTTTGCCGAAGAATCTATTCTCGAAGCACTTGAAATTAACATTAAAGAAGCTAAGAGCGTACTTATAGCTTTGATTTTTAACGAGGGCTTTTTGAAAAAATTAACTATATTATTCATATTACAGCATCCCTTTGTAATAATATTTATACTTTTATTATACGCTATTTTAACATAAATGTCAAGTGATTTTTGTAATTAAAAAATTTATTTGTAAATTTATATCAAAAAAGTGGGGGAAGCTTAAAAAACATTTTAAAATAGCCTCCTTTGTGATTTTAATTTTCACAAAGGGGGCTATTTTGTGATCATTATCAAAAATTAGTCTTTATATATTTGTTTTAGCTTTTCTATGCTTTGATTTATTTTTTCTTTAGAAAAACCGCTTGAATTTAGTTTTTCTTCATCTAAAGCAAGTAATTTATTATAAAATAATATTGCCGAAGTAAGTGCATGGGATGATTTTTGGATTTCTGCAAAAGAAAACAAAGTTTCTTCTGCTTTTGCTAATTCGCCCTTTTTTACATAGGAATCAACAAGCACATCCATGACCATGTCATTCATTTCTTCGTTTTGATTTTCTTGTTTGTTTTCTTTAAATTTTTCGTATGTTTTTTTGAGTCTGTCTTTACCAAATAAAATTGCTGCCAATGTGTCTCCTATTTCCTCTATTTGTCGTTCTAGCCAGTCTTGCTTTATTCCCATATATAAAATTCCTTTCTTTTGAAAAAAATATTTTCTTAAAATATCTTAAGAACATTATATAACACAAAATCTTGATTGTATAGGATAAAAATATTTTTATGTTTTTGACAACGTTTGTAGAAATATTAATGAAAATAAATTATAATTATATGCAGCTAAGATAGGGCTGAGTGTGGCAAAGGAGATTTAATAAATTATGATACAATTAGAAAATGTAGTAAACGTGCGGGATCTTGGAGGGTATAAAACTTATGACGGTAAATATACTAAACACAAAGTTTTTTATCGCTCAGGAAATACAGATAGATCTTCAGAAGATGACATAAGAAAATTAATCGAAATTTATAATGTAAAAACAGTTATTGATCTTAGAAACACTGAAGAAATTAAGAAATCTTCGGATAAATTTGCCGAGGTTTCAAAGGTAAATTATATAAATACTCCAATTGAATATTATGGATGTTTAGAAGAATTTAAATCTACTGACCGAGGGCTTTCTGTGCTTTATGATTATATCTTAAATAAGAAAAAACAAGTTTTAAAAAATGTGTTTGATACAATTGCAAGTGTAAAAGAAGGGAGTATATTGTTTCATTGTACTCTTGGTAGAGATAGAACTGCGATGGTGGCTATGTTATTATTGGGTTTGGTAGGTGTAAGCCGAAAAGATATTATACAAAATTATACTGCTACATATGATTTAATAAAAGATTTAGATATTATAAAACGCGATTTAGTTATTTACGGAAAGCGTAAAACGATTACTTTGCCGGAATATATTGAAAGCGCAATTGATTTAATAGAAAACAATTATAATACTTTTGAAAATTATTTGCGCGACTGTAATATTTCAGAGGAAAATTTGAAAAAAATTAAAAATAAGTTTATACATTAATATTTTAGATTAAATTAAGCTGGCATTTTTTAAAAGATGCTAGCTTAATTTTTGTATTATTTTTTTATAACACAAATTTATTAATAATATTGCAAAAATAAAACATTTGTGTTAAAATAATAAAGAATTAAGTCTTGGAACGTATGAAAACGGTTATTATTTTTTAGTAATCGTAAATTTGTTAGAAAAAGGAGGATATGTTATACAAGAATTTTTATAGGTAGATAAATTCAAGTCTAAAGATTTATATTTAGATTTGTTAATGCCTTCATATGCAAAATACAGCCACAAGACGAATATAATTTAAATTTTAATGTATTAGGAGAAATTTTATGAAAAAACAAATTTTAAAAATGTTAAGTATTATTTTATGTGCCACCACTTTGATGCCAGCGCGTTCAGTAGTATGGGCGGCCGGCGACGATGATAAAAATGATAGTAAAACACCTACATCTGTTAACGAAAGCAAAACGAGCTCTGAAGAAGAAAATGTACAAGTGTTCGATGGGGAAAAGTCAAAGGAAACTGATGAAGGAATAAAATTGTGTCTTTTCGGAGGAAGTGATAAAGAAATAACAGTAAAAAAGCCAAAGATAAGAAAAACTAATAGATCTCAAAGAGCAAGAAAACGCCAGGAAGCGAGAAAAACAACTAAAAGGTATAGATTTTTATCACAAG
>JAFRKM010000032.1 GCA_017431755.1 Clostridia bacterium | reverse complement strand
AGAAAAATATCATATCCAAATTTTTTATTTTTCATATTATGATATAAATTTTTCTTTTCCTTTCTACTTTTTATTATTAGATTGTGAACCAAATTGTACCATAGTTATTTAAAATTTAAATATACAAAATAACTAAATTTATTATAAAAATTCACGAAATTGAAAATTTATAATTTCACTTAATAATTATCCTCCCCCACATAAAAAATGTCAACATTATAATACTAAATAAAACAATAACTTAATTTATCACTTTGATTTTTTAAAATAGATTTTTACTTTTCTGATTTATCTGATATAATTAAAGAAAGAAATTTTTATTTTTATTTATTACAAATTTATAAGTAAACGAGGTTTTTAATATGACAAAAAATAGTTCCGTATTAAAATTTATAGAAGATATGAAAAATGTTGTAAATCCAAAAAACATAGTTTGGATTGACGGAAGCGAAAAACAGCTTGAAGAGCTCAGAAAAAAAGCTTGCGAAAAAAACGAAATAATAAAACTAAACGAAAAAAAGCTACCTGGGTGTTACCTTCGCAGGACCAACCCAAATGACGTAGCAAGAACCGAAAGCAGAACACTTATATGTACACCAACCAAAGAAGAAGCTGGCCCAACAAACAATTGGCGTGACCCAAAATATGCTTATGAAAAAGTTTTAAATATAGCAAAAAACAGCTATAAAAATAAAACTATGTATGTAATTCCCTACTCCATGGGAATTCCAGGAAGCAAATTTGCTAAAATCGGAATAGAGCTAACCGATTCAATATATACAGTACTAAACATGGCACTTATGACACGCGTAGGTAAAAAAGTACTAGATATTTTAGGCGAAAGTACCGATTGGGTAAGAGGACTACATGCTACTTGCGATGTAGATGAAGAAAAAAGATACGTATGCCATTTCCCACAAGATAAAACTATAATTTCGGTAAATTCAGAGTATGGGGGAAATGTTCTTTTGGGCAAAAAATGCTTTGCTCTACGCATTGCTTCATACATGGGTAAAAAAGAAAATTGGCTTGCCGAACATATGCTAATACTTGGTATTAAAAGACCTGGTCAAGAAACAAAATACGTTTGTGCAGCATTTCCATCAGCTTGCGGAAAAACAAACTTTGCAATGCTTATACCCCCGGAAATCTACAGAAAAAAAGGTTATAAAGTTTGGTGCGTAGGTGACGATATTTCATGGCTCAGAATTGGCAAAGACGGTCGCCTTTGGGCAATTAACCCTGAAAATGGATTTTTTGGTGTAGCTCCAGGAACAAGCATGAAATCCAACCCAAATGCTTTAATATCAACTCAGAAAAATACAATATTCACAAATGTAGCACAAAATCTAGATGACAATACAGTATGGTGGGAAGGAATGGATAAAAACCCACCTGAAAATGCACTAGACTGGAAAGGAAATCCTTGGAACGGGAAAACCTCCTCTGAAAAAGGAGCCCATCCAAACAGCAGATTCACCTCGCCAGCCAAAAATTGCCCTTGCATAAGCCCAGAATTTGATAACCCTGAAGGAGTACCAATTTCTGCAATAATTTTTGGAGGACGTAGAGCTCATACAACACCTCTTGTATATGAAGCACTAAATTGGGATCATGGTGTTTTCATAGGTTCCACTTTATCTTCTGAAAGCACAGCGGCTTCAACTGGAAAAACAGGCATTTTAAAACATAACCCTATGGCAATGATGCCATTTTGTGGTTACAACATGGGTGATTATTTTTCCCACTGGATTAAAATGGGTGACCTGCTTGGAAAAAACGCACCAAAAATATTCAACGTAAACTGGTTTAAAACCAACGAAAAAGGTGATTTTTTATGGCCAGGGTACGGAGAAAATATAAGAGTACTTGATTGGATTTTAGACCGCTGCGAAAATAAAATCGATGCAAAATCTACACCAATAGGATATATGCCAAATGAAAAAGATATAAATCTAGAAGAAAGCGGCGTATCACCAAAAATACTTTCCGAACTTCTAAAAATTGATACCGAAGCATGGTTAAATGAAACAGAAAAAATTAAAGATTTTTATAGCATTTTTAAAGAAAAACTACCGCAGAAACTCCAAGAAGAGTTAAAATCTTTAAATTATCGACTAAAAAATAATTAATTAATATAAAAATTTATATAGCTGTTGATTTTTCGA
This sequence comes from Clostridia bacterium, assembly GCA_017431755.1. GTDB lineage: Bacteria > Bacillota > Clostridia > Oscillospirales > Acutalibacteraceae > UMGS1491. Next base: position 5,527 of record JAFRKM010000032.1, on the reverse strand, counting down.
CAGCTATATTTTATAATTAAGTTAATAGTATTAAATATTTAAAGTTTTTTGTAAAATTAGAGGTAGTTTAATGAAACATATGTCAAAATCAGGGAAAAGCAACGAATATATAAGAAAAACAAATTCAAATAATCGAATTAAAAATCCACGCCGCGATTCATATGATGATAATTACAATAATCATTCAAAATATGTGGATATTTCTTCTGGAAAAACAATAAAGACCAGAAAGTTATCTTTCAAAAAGATTGCATCTTTAACTTTTTTTACAATTTTAGGGCTTTTAGGTGGACTAATGGTTTACGCATACACTGCGTTAAATTCTTATAATTATGAAGGTTTACCTGAAGAAACCGAAACCGTAGATGAATTTGGTAATGACCTTATAAACGATTCTCAAGTTTTAAATGTTATGCTTATAGGCAGCGACTCTATGTCAGTTGGCGATCATGGTCGAAGCGATTCTTTACTTATTGTTTCGCTTGATTTAAAACATAAAAAAATTAAAGTAACTTCACTTATGAGAGATATCTGGATAAACATTCCTGGGCATGGAAAAGATAGATTCAACGCCGCATATGCATACGGTGGGCCACAGCTTACCATATCTACAATAGAAAAAACTTTTGGAATACGTATAGACAGATATATGGTTGTGGATTTTGACGGATTTTCAAAAATAGTAGATACACTGGGCGGAATTGACATAGAATTAACCGCTAATGAATGCGCATATATAAACAAATATTCCGGTGACCCTCATACACTAAGAGGCAGTGGAATGAAACATCTTACAGGATTGCAAGCACTTCACCACTCAAGAAATAGAAATAGCATAGGCTCTGACTATGACAGAACCAAACGTCAAAGAAATGTTATTCATGCAATAATTGAAAAACTAAAAACTGCAAATGTAGTACAAATTACAGACTTTATTTCGACAGTTGGCCCATTAGTAACCACAAACTTTAAAACCTCTGAAATAGGCAAACTCGGGGCGTCTGCTCCAGAATATTTAAGCTATACAATGGAAGAATTTAGACTACCTACAAATGATAACGTACGAGGCGAAACATATGACAAAAAAATGGTTCTTGTAATAAATGATATTGTTAAAGCAAAAAAAGATTTACTAAACTTTATATATGAAGACGATAATATGGCTCAAAAAGAATCCGACAAAATAAAATCTCAATCTTCCACACAAACTAAATCAAACTCAACATCATCTAGCAGTTCTACCAACTCCCAGGCAAAAAATTCTACTGCAAAATCGTCTACATCAAATTCTAACCGTTCATATCAATCCCAAAAATCTAACCAAACAACGACTCCTTCTACTGAAAGTTCAGGCAGTTCTTCTAAAAAAAGTTCTTCTTCAGCCACAACAAAAAAGTAAACTATTCTCCCAAGCGGGAGAATTTTTTATTCCTCTCTGAATAAATTAAACACTTGGCTTAAATTAAGTGTACCATATCCCCACTGAGTATTTGGATATTCCTTACTGGATTCACGGTTACATCCTCTAATAAGAATGGTCCTTAATCTGTTACCTGTAATTACAGGCGCATTACCCTCTACAATTGCCCACTGATAAACCAAAGCAGATGCACCTGCAGTTATAGCTGCTGAAACACTAGTCCCTGACATCATTCCTTTACCAAAAGGGTAATACCCAGTAACATTAACACCAGGGGCAACTAAATCAGGTGTAATTAAACCATTCGCCGCTGGGCCCCAAGAACTATTTATATAAAGACTGCTATCTATATCATTGTATGCACCAACACTTATAACCCCCTGAGCCGTAGATGGAATAACGCTAGTATAATTAGGCGTTGGCGAAACAAACTCAACGTCAGAACTTATAAATCCCGTCATAGGTAGCCAAGCGTGATATCGACCACTAATTATAACATCACCGCTAAGTATTATCTCCCATGTACCAGGAACCGCATCTATTACCTGAATTACAGCAAATCTACTCTCATTTTGATGATATAAAACTTTTACAAGTGATTTTTCTATAACCAGTCTTTTTTCAAAATATGTACCCGAAAAAAATGGTATTTTATTTATAAGTTCACCTGTGGGAGATTTTAACGAAAATGATATTTTATCCCAACCTTCATACCATATGTAAACACTAATAGATTCAGCTTTTTCGCCAACTCTTACTTCTATTGACGCCGTTTCGCCTTGACGTTCTATTCTGCCTTCAGTATGATGTCTAGCATTGCTTTCATTACCCACACCCGTACAAACTGCCACTCCTGGAATATTAGATATAAACGAGATATAATTTTCCAGCCTGTTTTGACCATTGTGACCACCAAAATTAGTACCCAATCCAAGGCATATTACAACCGGTTTTTTTGCAAGCAAAGCCTGCTTTAAAATAAAATCAATTCCAAGCATAATATCAATTGACTCATAAGCATTTTCTTGCTCTTGAGGAACTAAAAATATATTTCTATAATAACTACTTGCCGATTTAAGTTTTACAGCAATAATTTGAGCATCAGGTGCAGCACCAATAAAACCCTCGTACTCCCTTCCAGCAATAAGTGACGAAAGATAAGTTCCATGACCAACTTGGTCTAAATGCGGAACTATATCATAAGGATTTTCGCTTCTAAGCGCTTCATTTATTTGCTCTTTGGTAAAAACACTTCCAAATTCCACTAAATCAGAAGGCTTTGTTTCCAACGTTTGATCCCAAATATATTCTATTTTTGATGTTCCGTCCTCGTACTTAAAAACCGGTTGAGTATAATCAATACCAGTATCAACAATTCCTACAAGTACTCCCGTACCTGTTAAATTTAAATACGGTTGCTGTTGAACCCTTAGTATTCCTGCAGCATCTAACGATTCTATACCTGTAAGGCCATAAATTTCTGGATAAACATTTAAAAAATCCGAACCAAGTTCCTTAAATATAGACTCCATATAAACCTGAGATGTATAAAGAACAGCTATTTCATTTTCAAGAACACGGCCTAGTCTAATATATGGCCTTTCTTCAATGTAATCTTGAAAAGCAGGCGTATACCAAGAATAAAATGCCACCGTTGTAGGCAATTTAATAAATTCATTTAGTGGCAAATTGCTTTGCGTCATCATATACTAAAACTCTCCTTTCATTTTAATTTATTTTGTAAAATCTCTAAGCAAAATCAAACTGTTGTATAAACAAAGGGTACCATATCCCCAAGAACTATTTGGATAAATTCTTTCAGGAGATCTTTTTGCTCCTCTTTTTAAATAAGATTTTATCTTCTCACCGTACAAAAATGGATCATTTCCATTAATAATTCCCCACTGCATCATAAGTGCAGCCGAACCCGCCACAAAAGGCGCAGCAAAACTAGTCCCCGTAAAAACACCGTACCCTCCTCCTGACTGAGTAGTTATAACATCCACAGATGGCGCAACTAAATCCGGCTTAACGTAAACAACATCAATAGTATAGCCTTTACCAGAAAAAGACGATATTATCTCGCGAGAAGAATCGTATCCTCCTACTGTAATTACATTTTGAGCCGTGGAAGGTATCGTTAAAGTTGAATTTTCTTCCGGCAGAGAAAAAGATGTTTCTCTGCCGACTTCTTCCACGGTTGGAAGATAAATATCAAACTCACCGTCAACCACATTAGACGCGCGAATTTTTATTGTATACACTCCAACGTAAGGGGTATTTACCGGAGTATTCACCTGAAAGAATATTTCCTGAAAAGAATTATAAAATTGTGGCTGACCATAATTTATAAGCACAAAGGCATCGCCAAGTTTATATGTTCGAGAAACTTGATAAGGAAGAACTTCCCCCGTAGTATAACCATTGGGGAAAATAAGCTCAACGGTAAAAAAATCCACAAAATTTTTCCAAAGCGCCAAATAAAAAGAAGGATTCTTCCCTGAATAAAAAAAGTTAATTTCTTGAGTTTCGTCAGATTTTATACTCCCTTTGTAATGATGTCCTGCGTCACCTTCATTTCCAGCAGCCACACAAATAGAAACTTTCCACATTTGCGCCATATCATCAATAAAATTTTCAAAAAGTGATCTCCCGTTGTGTGGACCATCATTTGTACCGTAGCTAATATTAACCACCAAAGGCATTTTTAATTCCTGCGCTTTTGTTACGGCATATTTTAAAGCCCTCATAAGTTCAGTAGTTTTCGCAAAAGATGGATAGCCTTTTTCCCCTAATTTTACTATTAATAAATTAGCTTCAGGCGCAACCCCAACATTAAGTCCTGCTGAAGCCCTGCCATTTCCTGAAGCAATTCCTGCAATAGCGGTCCCGTGGCCAACAACGTCCTCCTCCGGCACAATTTCTAACGGATTATCACTTTTTAAAGCCTCATTTATTTTTTGATTATTATATTCACTGCCACCAGTAAAACCCTCTGGCGGACTGCCATTTACAGTCTGATCCCACATATACAAAATTCTGCTCGTTCCGTCTTCATTTATAAAATCCGGGTGAGTATAGTCAATTCCCGAATCAATTATAGCAATAAGCGTACCTTTTCCCGTAAGGCCAAATTGATCGGAAGATTTTGCTGCATTTATGCAAGATCTACCAATTTCATCTCTTAAATTAATCGACAAAACCTTGGGAGTTTCAATATTTTCAATTTCGGTATAATTCAAAAGCTCAGGCAATTTACTAAGTTCAAGAGTTAAAATAGCATAATTTTGACTAAGCACTTCTACTTCCACGCCAAGCTCATAACCGATTTTTAAAATATCTCCGTTAAATTTAACTATCACTTCCCATTTTTCAATATTTTCTTCGTACCCTGCAGCAAGCTCTGTATATTGAAAATCCGAAAGTAAAGACCCATTTAATAATCTGTTGGTAAAAGGCATATTTTTCACCTCACTTTTAAATAATATGAAAAGTGAAAAATATTTTATTACCAAATAAACTTCAAAAACTATAAATAAACATATTGACATTTTAAATAAATTATATATAATGTACATATAAATACGTTTTGAAAACGAATGCATTTATATAATATTTTATATTTTAGGAGGTTATTAAAATGAACGAAAACAAAAACAAAGCAGAAAAACTAAACAAAAAAGAAGAAGAAAAGGTAACAGGAGGATACATATATTGCATCCAAAATCCAGGAACACATTTTAAATATGCACTAATTAAAGACACTGGTCATAAAACTATAGGAGAATACGAAACTCTTGAGGAAGCAATGTATTACGCCGGCTTAAATGGAGTATCCCCAAGAGTGCTTACTGATAACGAACTTTTGGAACTGAAAGCAACACCAAACTTTCATATTACCGCTTCTGCTTACTTGAAGTCGCGCAGATCCAGTAATAAGTAATAATAAAAACTCACTGATTTAACTTGCAGTGAGTTTTTATTTTTACTTTTATTATTTTATTCAATGCTTATTGTCTTTTTGTCTTCAAATTTCTTTTGATCTTTTTTCGGCAGGTCAATCGTTAGCGTACCGTTTTCAAATTTAGCTTTTATGTCGTCTTCCGT
>JAFRKM010000031.1 GCA_017431755.1 Clostridia bacterium | reverse complement strand
GCAAAATATGTTGGAATGCCGTTTTTTAGTATTAAAACTTCGTCTTTTTCAGCGACAAACTCTGTTGCTTTGTAACATACTGAGCCATCTTTTTCATATGTATAACCGTTTTATTTTTATTTTTGAATAATATTAATTACTTCGCCGCTTTCGTGGAGTGTGCTTTCATAAAACCAGTTATCGTATTTAATTTTGTATTTTTCCATGTCTTTTTGCATGCGAGAAATATTTTTTGGTAGTGCAAAATTTACAAGTGCAGTTTTTCTGGTGTTAAAGTCTTTATCGATATAGCTGATACCAAAATTATTGTAAAATTCCTGAGCAAGTTCGGTAATATCCTGACCTTGATAGCATTCTTCAGGTAAGGGAATATTTTCATTGGGCTTGCAAATTTGCTGATATCTTACATCCAGAGATAAACCGAATTTTTCAATTTGGTTTCCTGCGTCATTAACGTAAAACTCTTTGTAAACGTTAAAGCCTGTTTTTTTAAGAATAGCCGACAGGCAATCGCCCAAAGCGCCAAGCCGTGCATTCCCCATATGCATTGGCCCTGTTGGGTTTGCAGAAACGAATTCTACCATTATTTTTTTATTTTTACCAAAATCCGAATTTCCAAAATTGCTGTCAAAATTTTTGATTTCTTTTAAAGTGTCAGAAAAGAAATTATCTTTAAGGAAAAAGTTTATAAATCCCGGACCTGCTATTTCTACATTTTTAAAAATATTTTGATTTTCATTTTTTAAAAATTTTAAAATTTCCTCTGAAATTTTTCTGGGCGGCATTTTAAAAGTTTTTGCCGAAACCATAGCAATATTTGTAGATAAATCTCCGTGACTTCTGTTTGCTGGTATTTCAACTTCAAATTTAGGAAGATCTACATTTAAAATATCGTTTTTACTGGCAACTTTAAAAAAAGAAGCGGTTATTAATTCTTTTAAATTGCTAATTGTTTTTTCAAGGTTATACATGTTTTTTCACCTGCTTTTTAATTTTCTTTTTTGATTGCACGAATTTTTATGTTATTTGTGCTGACGAATTCAGAATTTACATCAATAGAGTATTTTAAATTAAGATGTACCTCATTTTTAACGTGATTAAACTCCATAAAATTTGTAAATATACCCATCATAATTGCTCCAAATTCTGTGGGGTAGGGGCTATATATGCGTTTCCCCTTTTCAAGAATAAGCTTTGTTTGAATACCGCTGTTTTTTATTAAAGTGATTTTTTTGTCGCTGTCTTCAATTTTTAGTATACATGTTTTGAATTTGTTTGGATTAGTATCGCTGTATTCTTTATATATTATGTATTTTTTGTTTTCTTTTTCTTTAAATGTGCCTGTAGTTTTTATGTTCAAAGTCTCTTTATTATCTTCTATGGCATAGGTAGAAGTAATATCAATTAAATAATCTTCTTTTATGTTTGCCATCTCCCTTTTTAAAATTAATATTTGTGTATATCTATTCTTTGAGTATTTTTTTGGATGTTGTAGCCTAAAAATAAATTCGCTTTTTCAGAAAAATCGTATGTTTCTTTGCTTATGAAAAAATTATAAGTCCCAGGACCGCTTTTTTCGGATAGCAAATTGTTTTCTTCCAGATGTTTTTTAATAAATTTTGCGGTTTCTTCTCCTGGATTTATTAGATTAACACGACCGCCCAAGGCGTCATTTATAACATCTTTTATAATCGGGTAATGAGTGCAGCCTAAAATTAACGTGTCAACTTTTTCTTCTATGAATTTTTTCATGTAAATATTTACTGCCTTGCAGAGCATGTCGCTAGATTTATCCGTAAAACCGTTTTCAATAAGAGGCACTAGAAGTGGGCAATCTTGCTGAATGATTTTTGCGTCCGGACATATTTTATGAAGTTCTTTAATATATGCATTACTTTTTATGGTTGCCGAAGTACCGATTATCCCGATTTTGTGATTTTTAGTAAGGTTTGCTGCACTTTGGCAAGAAGGTTTAATAACACCTGTTATTAATTCAGGAGTATTTAATTGTTTAACATAAGAACTTACTGTTCCACATGCGGAAATAATCATTTTTACGTTTTTTGATTTTAAAAAATTAATATCTTGATTTGCATAAGAAATAATTTTTTTTTCGATTTTTGTACCGTAAGGCATTCTGCCGGTGTCGCCAAAGTAAACTATATCTTCATGTGGAAGCAATTTTTTAATAGCTTTTACGGCTGTAAGACCGCCAAGTCCGGAATCAAATATACCTATGGGTTTATTTTTTTCTTTTTTTAAAATATTTTCCAAATTATCACATCACTTTTTATTTATATGGGTTTATAATTCTTTTTCTATGGCAAGCTCAATTAATTTGTCAATAAGCTTTGGAAGCGGATATCCTGATTTTTCTATTAATTTGGGGTACATGCTGATTTCTGTAAATCCCGGGAAGGTGTTTATGTCGTTTAATAATACTTTATTTGTTTTATCTTCCACAAAGAAATCCACTCTCGAAAGCCCTTTGCAACCCATTATTTTGAAGGCTTTTTTAGCGGCTCCCCTAATTTCTTTTGCGGTTTCGTTGTTTATTCTTGCAGGAATATGTAGTCCGGAGTCTCCCGAAATATATTTTGATTCATAATCATAAAAATCACCTGACGGAGAAATTTCACCAACTGTAGATGCAATCAGTTCATTATTTCCAAGCACTGCGCACTCTACTTCTTTACCTACAATTGCTTCTTCTACTAGTATTTTTTCATCTTCTTTAGCTGCAATTTTTATGGCGTTTATAAGTTCTTCTTTATTTAGTGCTTTAGAAATTCCAACGGAAGAGCCGGCTTTTGAGGGCTTTACAAACATTGGATATTTTTTTAAAGCGATTTCGGTTTCAGAAACACATTTTTCAGGATTTTTTTCAAAATCATATTTTGTGAACCAATGAAATTTTGCTTTGTTTATTCCGTTGAAGGTTAGCATGGTGTTTGTTATAACTTTATCCATGCATGCTGCAGAAGATACCATATCGCACCCAACAACAGGTATTCCCGATAACTGAAGTAATCCTTGAACTGAACCATCTTCGCCGTTTTTGCCGTGAAGAACAGGAATTACAGCATCAAGTTTTATAGTGTCTAATTTGTTTTCATTTTTTATAATTAGTCCTTTTGTATTTGTATCAGGAGAAATCACAGCGGGTTGGTTATCAGGATTTGTTTCCCAGTCAGAATCATCTAAAATATATTTTCTGTTGCCCAGTAAGTACCATTTCCCGTCTTTTGTGATTCCTATGTAATACACATTATATTTTTCTTTAGAAATAAATTTAGAAATTGTTTCTGCAGAAGATAATGATACCGTATGTTCAGAAGAATTTCCTCCGCAAATTATGCCAATATTCAGTTTAGACATAAAAAAATTCACCCCATAAATATTTAGTTGTATAATAAATATATGATTAAGCATTACATAAAATAAAAATATATTTTATTTCTCAAATTTTATTATACCACTATTTGGTGTAATTTTTTATATAAAATTAAAAATTTATTTTTTGAAGTTTTAAACAATTTAAAGTTAATAACAAAATGATTGGATTATTTTTATATTGAATTAATTCTTGTTTTATTGTAATATACTTTCTGCAGTAGTGTTTTCGAAACAAATAAAATTATAGAATAGGAGGAAGGATTATGGATAACTTAGATAGGGAGAAAAATATATTGGTAATAGGTACTGGCGGTACTATAGCCGGTGTAGGTGACAAAGGAAAAACTTTGGGTTATGATTCTGCCCAAATAAACGTAGATAATATATTAAGTGGAGTTCCTTATATAGAAGATTTGGCAAATGTAAAACCGGTGGAACTTTATAATGTTGATAGTTCCGATATGAGTATAGACAAGTTAGTAAATATGGCATGCTATATTGAAGAAATGGCTGCTAGAGACGACGTGGATGGTTTTGTAATTACTCATGGAACAGACACACTTGAAGAGACGGCATATTTTTTGAATTTAACAGTTCATACGCATAAACCAATAGTGTTAACCGGCGCAATGCGGCCAAGTACTGCTATAAGTGCGGATGGGCCTTTTAATTTATATCAAGCTGTAGCACTTGCAAGGAGTTCCGAGGCGGAAGGTAAAGGCGTTCTGGTAGTGTTTGCTGATGCTATTTATGGCGGAAGAGATGTTATAAAAGTGAATACGTTTAAAACAGACGCTTTTAATCAAAAAGATATGGGTTCGTTTGGTTATATGCGTGATGATAAAGCTTATTTTTACAACCACTCAGTAAAAAAACATACGCTTAGCAGTGAATTTAGAGTTTCTAAGGATATGAAACTTCCAAATGTAGAAGTAGTGAATTATTATCTAGGTCGCAGCGAAGATATTTTAAAGCACGCTTCAAAAATATCAGAGGGAATTGTTCTTGGCGGTGCCGGTTGTGGTGGTGCTAGTGAAAAATGGAATAAAGAAATTGAAAAAATGCTTAAATCTGGCAAAATAGTAGTGCGTAGTTCCAGGATCAGTAATGGTTTGGTAACTCATAGCAGTAAAGCTATATTTAAAAAAGGAGTATATTCTAATAGTCTTACACCGCAAAAATCCAGGATTCTCCTTATGTTAGCACTTACAAAAACAAAAGATATTGAAAAAATCCAAGAAGTTTTTAATATGTATTAAATTAATAATAATTAAAAAAAAAGAACCGAACAAATGTTCGGCTCTTTTTATGGTGGGAGATGGTGGATTCGAACCACCGAAGCATAACGCAACAGATTTACAGTCTGCCCCCTTTGACCGCTCGGGAAATCTCCCATAAATAATATTGAATGGAGCTGGTGAAGGGACTTGAACCCCCGACCTATTGATTACAAATCAATTGCTCTACCAACTGAGCTACACCAGCAAGTGGTATATTTGCTCCATAAGTTAGCATATCATTTAATGGCGTGAATGTCAAGAGTAAAAAAACTATTGGATAATTTAACAGTTTTTTTGGAGACTTAAAGCTTTAATTTAAATATTTTTTACAATTAAAACTAAAGGAGGATAGCTTTTAGTAAGTAAATATTTTATAAAGGGTGATTTTATGGCATTTAACGGTATTGATGTTTCAGAAATTCAAGGAAATATAAACTGGAAAAACGTTTCGCTTAGTAACATTGATTTCGCTATGATAAGGGCAACATATGGTTCTTCAGGTGTTGATGACCAGTTTATTAATAATATGAATAATATTAAAGATACAGATATTGCCGTTGGGGTATATCATCAGTCTAATGCTCAAAACGTAAATGATGTAACTGCAGAAGCATATCATTTTTTAGAAACTATCAGGCCGTATAAATTTTCTTATCCTTTGGCGCTTAATATAGAAAGCGAAATTGCTATGAATATAGGCAAAGAATTTTTTACAAATATTATATCTTCGTTCTTTGAAATTTTGAAAAAGTCCGGATACGATATTCTTTTATATGCAAGCCAAGAAATGATTGACAATTATATTGACATGTCTAGATTGGAAGATGTTAAAATTTGGTTAGCGGATTTAACGAGTAATGTGTCTGAAAGACTACCGCTTGATCCGAATGTTGCAATTTGGCAGTATTCTAATAGAGGAGTTATAAGGGGAATATCAGGTAATGTGAATTTGGATATTTCTTATATTAATTCTTCTAAAATTAATATTAACGGTAGTTCAGGGGCGAATGCGGATACTATAAATTCGAGAGATTCCGATACAGATAGTATGTTTTACACGGTGCAAAATGGTGATACTTTAAGAGATATAGCAAAAAAAGTTTATGGTAGTGAAGATGATTATCAAAAGCTTATGGATTTAAACGGCATAACACGGCCTGTAATATTTGCTGGGCAGACTTTAAGAATTCCAAATATAGGCAGGGGCGGAAGAGATGCTTTGCTATATAGAGTTAAATCTGGTGACACGCTTTGGGGGATTGCTAGGCAGTATCTGGGTGGTGGGCCACGGTACAAAGAAATACTGGATGCAAACGGCCTTACAAACGATATGATTTATCCCGGTCAAATACTTAAAATTCCTGCAGAGAATGCGGGTGATGTGAATTCAAATTTGGGTGAAAAAGAATATCAAACTTATATGGTTAAACAGGGGGATACACTCTGGAAAATTGCTCAAAATTTATTTGGAGATGGAAATAAATATTCAGAAATAATGAATTTAAATAATTTACCAAATGGGAATTTGCGGGTGGGTCAGATTTTAAAAATACCTAAAAAATAACAAAAATAAAAATATCCGGTGAATAAAATCATTGGATATTTATTTTTTATTTATTATATGATATAATCATGAATATTTAAAATGTAATATATTTATTAAGCTAAAAAGAAAGGGCGGAAGTAAATGATAGCAGAAGGTGTATGGAAAAAAATAAAAAGCGGTTCAGATATAAGAGGTGTGGCATCGGATACGGTAAAAGGGGAAGAGGTTACTTTAACAAATGAAGTAATTGATAAAATAGCGCTTGCTTTTGCTGTATGGGTTTCTAAAAAAACAAACCTTGAATATTCCTCTATTACAATGGCTTTAGGGCATGATTCCAGAGAGTCTGCTCTTAGAATAAAAAATGTAATAATAAATTCTTTACGTGGTTTGGGTATTAATGTTTACGATTGCTCTTTAACATCTACTCCTGCAATGTTTATGGCAACTTCGGTACTTTCTTGTACGGCTTCTATTGAAATTACTGCAAGTCACCATCCTGCAAATCGAAACGGTCTTAAATTTTTTACTGCAAGTGGCGGGCTTTCGGAAGAAGATATAGATGATATTCTGGACATTGCACAATCGGAAAATGAATTTAATTTAAATAAAAGAGGAAACGTAAGATCAGTTGATTTGATGCAACATTACTGCGAAAAATTAAAAAATTTAATAATAGAAAAAATAAATAGCCAAAAAAATCATGAAAGACCACTTAGTGGATTAAAAATAGTGGTAGATGCCGGAAATGGTGCAGGGGGATTTTTTGTAAAAGATGTTTTAATACCTCTTGGAGCAAATACAAAAGGTAGCAAATTTCTTAATCCAGATGGTAAATTCCCCCACCATATTCCAAACCCAGAGGAACCAAATGCTATTAAATCGATTGTAGATGCTGTAAAAGAAAATAGCGCTGATTTGGGAATAATATTTGATACAGATGTAGATAGAGTAGCTTTTGTAGATAGTAGCGGTAAGGAAATATCAGGTAATAAGCTAATAGCATTGGCGTCTAAAATGGTTCTGGAGGAAAATTCGAATTCTATAATAGTAACGGATTCGGTAACGTCTGATTATTTAAAAGATTTTATAGAAAAATTAGGTGGTACTCAGTTTAGATATAAGCGTGGTTATCATAATGTTATAACTATGTCCAAAACAATAAATGAAAAAGGTGAAAATTGTCCGCTGGCAATAGAAACATCAGGCCATGCTGCATTTAAAGAGAATAAGTTTATTGATGATGGTGCGTATTTTGCGTGCAAAATTATAGCACAG
>JAFRKM010000030.1 GCA_017431755.1 Clostridia bacterium | reverse complement strand
AACGCAGAAAAGTATTTAGAAAAGTGTCTTGATAGTGTAGAAAATCAAACGTTAAAAGATATAGAGATTGTATGTGTAAATGATGGATCAAAAGATAATTCTCTTGAAATATTAAAAAAACATGCTGAAAAAGATGATCGTATAAAAATAATAAATCAAGAAAATTCCGGAGTGTCTGTTGCGAGAAATAACGGTATTCGCAAGGCGGAAGGTGAATATGTAACATTTGTGGATTCTGACGATTATATTGATGATTGTACATATAAATCTTGTATGAGTATAGTACTTCAGGAAAGACCTGATGTTTTTATATATAGCTATAGGACAGATGAAAAAGAAGAAGTGCCACAAAATATAGATATTTCAAAATGTAATTATTATAATAATAATGATTTTATGTCAGCGTATAATAATAGCCATCCTGCTGTGTGGGACAAAATATTTAAAAAAGAGTTTTTATTAAAAAACAATATGTTTTTTAAAGAAGATATTAGCTATGCGGAAGATTATGCTTTTACTTTAATGGCTCTTGCAAGGGCAAAAAAAATAATGGATTGTCCAAATAAATTTTATTTTTACAAAACAGATAATGAAAACTCTATTGTTCATTCTATCAAAAAGCAGAAAAGATTGGAATCAGATATTAAAGTAAATAAATATTTACTCCAAGATTTTCATAAGCTAGGGATATATGATTACGATTTGATGTTTTTAGAAGCATTTGGTAAAATAGAAAAGTATATATCTGAAGAAATTAATGATGATGAGGTAAAAAATAAATATGCTCAAGAATTGCTGGATGTTTATTAAATTTTTTAATTTAGTTTTTAAAAGGAAAGGAAGTAAAACATGAGAACGAATAATAAACGCTATATTTTAATTCTTATCGCGCTTATAGTAGTTGCCATAGCGGCTTTTGCTATTAATAAAAAACTTAGCAAAGACAAAAACCAAGATAATACCGAATATCCTTATAAAATATCGGTAGTTATTCCTGTTTATAATACAGAAAAATATTTAGATGAATGCCTTGATAGTGTAGAAAATCAAACATTAAAAGAAATAGAGATTGTATGTGTAAATGATGGTTCAAAAGATAGTTCTCTTGAAATATTAAAAAGACATGCTGAAAAAGATGATCGTATAAAAATAATAAATCAAGAAAATGCTGGGGTGTCTGCTGCAAGAAATACAGGTATTAAAGTGGCGCAAGGGAAATATATTTCATTTTTTGATTCTGACGATATACTTTTGCCTTATTATCTTGAAAAAGCTTATGAAGATTTAACTAGAAATAATGTTGATGTAGTAGCATTTAAGCTTCAAACGTTTGTAGATGGAGAAGAAATAAATTTTGATAGCTTTAATTATGATAATTCTAAAGTTAAAGTTTGCAAAAGATCAGAAAAGCAAAATCCGTTTTATGATATGGTAGAAAATACTGGGTATATAGTGACTAAAGTATATAAAAGATCACTTATTATAGATAATAACATTTGGTTTAAAGAAGGAGTAACAAATTACGAAGATCAACTTTTTAATTTGCTTTTATTTCCGCATGTAACCAAAATGGTTCAAGATGATAACATTTCTTATCTTTACAGAACAAATCGTCCAGGTTCGGCAGTAACTGAATTTAACGCAAAAAAAGTTCTTAAAGCATCAACTACTGTGGCTCAAGAACTTGTAGATCATTTTGATCTTTTCAATAGTTTTGAAAGAGGTTCATACTGGCTTGTTTCTAAAATTTTTGATTTTAACTACAACCATATTGTGGTTGATACTAAAGATGAAGATGACAAAAAATATTTTGCTGATAAAATTATAAAATTGATTGAAGACGGGCTTGTTAAAGAGCATGGTGTTGAATTGGAAAATTGGCATAAAGATAACTTGAACGTTTTGAAAAATATTATAGATAATTAAGCTTTTTAAGAATATTTGTGTAAACATATAAGCATGAGAGGAGATACCATGATACCAAAGGAAAACATAAGAAATTTTAGTATAATAGCGCATATAGACCATGGTAAATCCACTCTTGCTGACAGAATTTTAGAGCTTACGAACGCTGTGTCAAAAAGAGAAATGGAAAGTCAGCTTCTTGATAATATGGATTTGGAAAGGGAGCGTGGGATTACAATAAAATCTCACGCTGCCAGTTTTTACTATAACGCAGACAACGGAAAAGAGTATCTTTTTAATTTGATAGATACTCCTGGGCACGTGGATTTTAATTATGAAGTTTCGCGTTCGCTTGCGGCTTGCGAGGGTGCGGTTTTGGTTGTTGATGCTTCTCAAGGAATAGAAGCTCAGACCCTTGCAAATACTTATCTTGCGCTTGATGCAGGCCTTGAAATAATACCTGTTATTAATAAGGTTGATCTTCCGAGTGCTGATCCGGATAGAGTTTGTGGTGAAATTGAGGATATAATTGGTATTCCTTGCGATGAAGCACCAAAGGTTTCTGCTAAGACCGGTCTTAATGTAAAAGACGTTTTGGAAAATATTGTAAAAAACGTTCCGCCTCCTAAAGGGGAAGAAAATAAACCACTTAAAGCTTTGATTTTTGACTCTTATTACGATGCATATAAAGGTGTAATAGTTTACGTTAGAATTATGGATGGAGCAGTTAAACCTGGTGATAAAATTAAATTTATGGCGGGTGGAGAGTCATTTGTTGTAACAGAATGCGGTTTTTCAAAAGCTACTCATTTGGAGCCTGCGGAAGCTTTAACTGCAGGAGAAGTGGGTTATATAGCGGCTTCGATAAAAACTGTAAGTTCCGCTAAAGTTGGTGACACAATTACTTTGGAAAATAATCCTGCAATTGAACCTTTGGCGGGATATCGTGAAGTAAATCCTATGGTTTTTTGTGGAATTTATCCTTTGGACGGCTCAAAGTATGGCGATTTAAAAGATGCATTGGAAAAATTAAAATTAAGCGATGCGTCACTTTCTTATGAACCGGAAACATCTTCTGCACTTGGTTTTGGTTTTAGATGTGGATTTCTGGGACTTCTTCATATGGAAATAATCGAAGAAAGGCTCGAAAGGGAATATAATTTGGACTTAATTACTACAGCTCCGAGTGTTATTTATCAAATAAAATTAACTGACGGTAACACGGTATTTATAGATAACCCTTCAAATTACCCTAATCCTGGTACTATACAAGACGCCCTTGAACCCATAACCGATGCGCATATATATGCACCATCCGGGTATATTGGTGCTATAATGGAGCTTTGTCAAGAGCGCCGTGGTGTTTATGTTGATATGAAATATATAGATACGGAAAGGGTAGACATACACTATAAATTGCCGCTAAATGAAATTGTTTATGATTTTTTTGATGCGCTTAAATCTAATACAAAAGGCTATGCTTCGTTTGATTATGAATTTTTGGGATATGAACCTTCAAATCTTGTAAAACTTGATATTATGATTGGCGGAGATGTTGTGGATGCGCTTTCATTTATTATTCACCGTGATAAAGCCTATCAAAGAGGAAGAAAAATGGCCGAAAAGTTAAAAGAAAAAATACCGCGTCAATTATTTGAAATACCGATTCAAGCGGCAATAGGCGGGAAAGTTATTGCTAGGGAAACAGTTAAAGCAATGCGTAAAGACGTTTTAGCAAAATGTTATGGCGGAGATATTACCCGCAAGAAAAAGCTTCTTGAAAAACAAAAAGAAGGTAAAAAACGTATGCGTCAGCTTGGCAATGTAGAAATTCCGCAAGAGGCATTTATGTCTGTTTTAAAGCTGGATGAAGATTAAAAAGATTATTTAAAATAAAAAAGTAGGTGCATGAATATGATGGGAAATACGCTTGGTGTTTATATTCATGTGCCTTTTTGTAAAAGTAAATGCCCTTACTGCGATTTTTATTCCGTAACTGATATTAGTTTGGTAGATAGTTACATAAATTCAATTTGTAGTCAGATAACTTATTGGTGTCAAAAAATAAAAAAAGAAGTAGATACGATTTATTTTGGTGGTGGTACCCCGAGTATTATTGGTACAGAAAGAGTTTTAAAAATAATTTCATTTATAAAAAGTAATTTTAATGTAAAAAAAGATGCGGAAATTACTCTGGAGGTAAACCCAGGGGATTGTTTTTTGCTTGATTTTAAAAAATTAAAAGCAGTTGGAGTAAATAGGATTTCACTTGGCGCTCAATCTTTAAACAATTCTCAGCTTAAAATTTTAGGGCGCCGGCACAGTGCAGGAGATATAATTAAATCTGTTAATATTATTAAATCTGCGAAAATAAAAAATATTTCTTTAGATTTGATTTTAGGCGTTCCTGGTCAAAAAAATGAGGATATAAGAGAATTTGTTGATTTTTGTAAAAATAATAAAATTCCGCATGTTTCCGCGTATATTCTGAAGGTGGAAAAAGGGACACCTTACTATTTTAATAAAAAAAACCTGATTTTTTACAGCGATGATAAACTTGCGGATATTTATCTTTATACTTGTAAGCTTTTAAATGATAGTGGTTATAGCCATTACGAAATTTCTAATTTTGCCAAGAACGGTTTTGAAAGTAAGCATAATTTAAAATATTGGAAATTGGGGGAATATCTGGGCGTTGGCCCGGCCGCACATAGTTTAATTAATGGTAAAAGATTTTACTATGAAAAAGATTTAAAAAAATTTATAAACCCTTTTATGATAGATGAAAAGAAATTTGAAGCAGAAAAAGAATTTGTTATGCTAACTCTTCGCACGAAATGGGGAATTAAAAATAGTGAGTATAAAAAATATTTTGGTTGTGATATTCCAAAAAAGTATTTTGAAAAAGTAAAAAAATTCGAGCGATTTGGACTTGCTAATATAAACGAAGATGGAATAAATCTTACGGAAAAAGGTTTTTTGTTGTCGAATTATATTATTTCAGAAATTATATAGATATATTTTTAAAAAATGTATTGACAAAAATGAATTAACCATGGTATAATGATAAAGAAATACGGTTGTGAAGATGGCGGCATAGCTCAGTTGGCTAGAGCATTCGGTTCATACCCGAAGTGTCGATGGTTCGAATCCATCTGTCGCTACCAATTATTTTTTAATTAAATATGGCCCGGTGGTCAAGCGGTTAAGACACCGCCCTTTCACGGCGGTAACACGAGTTCGAATCTCGTCCGGGTCACCAAAAAATCCCCCTATCAGTTAAGGTAGGGGGGAATTAATATTTTTTAAATTAGGTTAGTTAAATATTTATATTGTAAATATTTCTAAATGTGATAAAATATTAATTGTACATGGACGCATAGCTCAGTTGGTTAGAGCGTTCGCTTCACACGCGAGAGGTCATGGGTTCGAGTCCCTTTGTGTCCACCACTTAAAGAAAAATTGATTTTTTAAAATAGTTGATTTTTAAGGAAGTTGCTCTTTTTAGAGCAACTTTTTAAATTAGATTTTAATAGTTTTATAAATATGAAAAATATTAAAATAAAGAATAATTTTTTGTTTTTTGTTAGTTTTGGTTT
>JAFRKM010000029.1 GCA_017431755.1 Clostridia bacterium | reverse complement strand
TTTCACAAAATCTGGGGAAAAAAATGAAAGTAATACTTTTAGAATCAAATAAAAAAGAGAGCGCTTTATCTGAACCACAAAAAGAAGTTCAAAAAGTTGTAAAAAATCCTACAGAAACCCAAAAAAAGTCAGAAATCATCGAAGAAAAGATAGAAATACCGGAAATTGAAGTACGAACCGAAGAAAATCTTTTGCCTAAAATATCAGTAAAAACCGCAAGATCACTTATTGGAAGAGTAATCACAAAAAATCCTATTTCGATAAGAGAAATTAACCCTCAAATGACAAGCGCAACTGTTTGGGGAGATGTTTTTTCTGTGGACTCTCATGAAACAAAAGACGGCAAAAGCATAATTTACAGCATATACATAACAGATTACACAGGGTCGATAATTTTAAAAATAATTGAAAATAAAAGTAAAGCCGCGCAACTTAAAAAAATCAAAAAAAATATGACAATCCTTGTAGAAGGAACAATTTCTGATGACAAATACGAACGTGAACTTGTAATAAGGCCAAAAAACATTAACCTTGTTTCAAAATATAAAGTGGTGGATAACGCACTAAAAAAACGCGTGGAACTCCACTTGCACACAAATATGTCCGCTATGGACGGCATAAATCCGGTTTCTGACTTAATTAAACGAGCTGCCGAATGGGGACATTCGGCCATAGCTATAACAGACCATGGTGTTGCACAGGCATATCCAGAAGCAATGAACACCGCAAATGAAATAAACAGTAATGGCAGAAAAATAAAAATAATTTACGGGGTAGAAGCGTATTTCGTTAATGATATGCTACCAATTGTTACAGGGGATTACGAACGCGACCTAGACGGCGAATTTATTTGCTTCGACCTAGAAACCACAGGCCTTAATGCAAATGCAGATAAAATAATAGAAATCGGTGCTCTGAGAGTAAAAGACCGGAAAATTCTTGATAAGTTTTCTATTTTTGTAGATCCTGAAATTAAAATCTCGGAAAAAACAACCGAACTTACAAGCATTACTCAAGAAATGCTAGCCGGAGCACCAAAAGAGAGAGAAGCCCTCGAAAAATTTATAAGCTTTTGCGGGGAAAATCCTGTACTCGTAGCACACAATGCCAACTTTGATGTTTCTTTTATCAAAGCTGCTTGTGAAAGGCTTAATATAAAATTTGATTTTACCTATGTTGATTCCGTTCCGATGAGCCGCGCACTAATTATGAACGCAAAAAATCATAAACTTGATACCATCGCAAAAATTTTAAAAATCCCAGAATTTCATCATCACAGAGCATGCGATGACGCAATGGCTCTCGCCTACATATTCATAGAACTTTTGAATATGGCAAACAAAGTTTACAGCGTTACTTCTTTGCAACAAATAAACACTAAACTGTCAGGCAGTAATTCTAAAAAATCTGTTTCCCACCACATGACAATTCTTGTTAAAAACCAAAAAGGGCTTAAAAATCTTTATAAATTAATTTCAAAAGCGCATCTTGAATATTTTTACAAAAAACCAAGAATACCAAAAAGTGAGCTAATAAAACACCGTGAAGGTTTAATAATCGGAAGCGCTTGCGAAGCAAGTGAACTTTTCCGCGCCATAACAGGCGGAAGGCCGTTTGAAGACTTACTGGAAATAGCCAAAACATATGACTATTTAGAGATTCAGCCTTTAGGAAATAACGCCTTTATGATTCGAAACGAAATTGCAAAAAACGAAGAGCAATTGCAAGAATTTAATAAAACAATTATTAAAATAGGTGAAGAATTAAATATACCTGTTGTTGCCACAGGGGACGTGCATTTTCTGGACCCAAAAGACGCAGAATACAGAAGAGTTCTGCAAGCAGGGCAAGGATACGAGGACGCCGACAATCAAATACCAGCATATATGCGAACAACTGCAGAAATGCTTAAAGAATTTGAATATTTGGGAAAAGAAAAAAGCTATGAGATCGTAGTTGAAAACACAAACAAAATTGCCGATATGATTGACGAACTAAAACCCATACCACCAGGAGTCTTCCCACCATTTATACCCGGAGCAGAAAAAGAACTTGTGGAAATAACTTGGGCAAGAGCTAAAAAAATCTACGGCGATCCACTCCCTGAAATAGTACAAAAAAGGCTAGATAAAGAATTAAACTCTATTACAAAACATGGTTTTTCTGTGCTTTATATGGTTGCACAAAAATTAGTAGCTGATTCAGAAAAGCACGGCTATTTAGTAGGCTCAAGAGGTTCAGTCGGTTCGTCTTTTGTTGCTACAATGTCAGGAATTTCAGAAGTCAACCCGCTTTGCCCCCACTACCTTTGCCACAAATGCAAATACAGCGAATTTATATCCGATGGCAGCTACGGATCGGGGTTTGATTTACCCGAAAAAAAATGTCCTAACTGCGGAGAAAAGCTCTCCAGAGACGGTCACGATATACCATTTGAAACGTTTTTAGGATTTGACGGCGACAAAACACCGGATATAGACCTTAATTTCTCCGGTGAATACCAAAACGATGCTCACAGATATACAGAAACTCTTTTCGGTAAAGATAACGTTTTTAAAGCTGGAACTATTGGAACAGTGGCTACTAAAACAGGCATCGGTTTTACAAAGAAATTTGCAGAAGAACGCGGAATGTCAATAGGAAAAGCTGAAACAATGCGCTTGGCTACCGGCTGTACGGGAGTAAAACGTACTACAGGACAGCATCCAGGCGGAATGGTGGTAGTCCCACAAGGTAAAGAAATATACGATTTTTGCCCCGTTCAGCGTCCTGCTAACGACCAAAATTCCGACAACATTACAACTCACTTTGACTTCCATGCAATTCACGATACAATTTGCAAATTGGACGAACTTGGGCACGATGTCCCTTCTATTTATAAATATCTTGAAGATTACACCGGCGTCAAAGTAAACAGTGTTTCAATGAGCGATCCAAAAGTTATGTCCTTGTTTACTTCAACAAAAGCCCTTGGAGTTACTCCAAATGATATAGACTCTCAAACCGGTACGTTTTCTATGCCGGAAGTAGGCACTTCATTTGTACGCCAAATGTTAATTGATTGTCAGCCAAAGACTTTTGCGGATTTACTGCAAATTTCCGGACTTTCTCACGGTACTGATGTTTGGCATGGAAATGCACATGAACTTATCAAAAAAGGCATTTGCACAATTTCAGAAGTTATTGGAACACGCGACAATATCATGGTTTACCTTATGCACAAAGGCGTTGACCCAAAAACTGCTTTTAAAATTATGGAAATTGTCCGTAAAGGTAAAGCAACAAAGCTTTTAACCGACGAACATTTTAAAACAATGAAAGAACACGGAGTTCCGCAGTGGTATATTGATTCTTGCATGAAAATAAAGTACATGTTTCCAAAAGCTCATGCTGCAGCTTATATGATTTCTACACTCAGGCTCGGCTGGTATAAAGTTTATTATCCAACAGAATACTACGCAGCATACTTTACTGTACGCGGTGAAGATTTTGACGGTTTAACAGTCATGCATGGCAGAAATGCAGTTAAGAAAAAAATGGCAGATATTTTAGCAAAAGGCAAAGAAGCCACAGCAAAAGAAAATGCCGCTTATTCAACGTTTCAAATAGTAAATGAAATGCTAGCAAGAAACATTGAAATTTTACCGGTTGATTTGTACAAATCAGACGCTTATAAATATGTAGTAGAAGACGGTAAAATAAGGCTACCATTCGCATCACTAAACGGAGTGGGAGAATCCGCCGCAAAAAGCCTACAAGCTTCAAGAAATGAAGGAAAATACATATCCATAGACGACTTGCAAATTCGTTCTAAAGTTACAAAAGCAGTTATTGAAACCTTAGAAGAAGCTGGGGTTTTAAAAGGTTTACCGCAAAGCAATCAAATATCATTTTTTTAATTAAATAAAGAAAGCTTTTAAAAAAAGCTTTCTTTATTTTTTATGTTTATTTTACTAGCAAACCATTCCTACTTTTTAATTACTATTTTTCAGGGTTTAAAAGGTCGTTAATACTAAGCCCTCTAAGATGTTTTGTTACCCCATTAGACTTATCTATAACTTCTCTAAACTGGTTATAAAGTACATCATCATTTCCTACATAATTTACCGATTGTTGTGCTGAACCATTAACAAGCTGATTCCTGTTAAAACCATTAAAATAGTTAACCGGACCTTTATATATAATGTTATTTCTTACATAATTTACCGGTTGTTGTACTGGACTATTAACCGATTGATCCCAGTTAAAATTATTAAAATAGTTAACCGGGCCT
>JAFRKM010000028.1 GCA_017431755.1 Clostridia bacterium | reverse complement strand
GTCTGTATCCAGCCCAAACACTTCGCGCACTTTTTTGCTTTTTGAAAGATTATCTGCATTTCCAATTTCAGATATGGTATGGTTCATTAATGCGTAAGATGTTGCATATTTCATAACATGCCCCAAGTCGTGAGAAACCAAAACAACAGGCATATGAAAATCTTTCCGCATAGCGGTTATAATGCTGTAAAACCTGCTTATACCCTTTCTGTCTACAGCGGAAACGGGTTCATCAAGAAGCAAAATGTCGGGCATTGGTTCTAAAGCGAAAGCTAAAAGAACTCTTTGCAGTTCTCCGCCGGATAGTTTACCAATGGGTTTATTTATGTGGTTTTGGGCGCCGACTTTTTCTAAGATTTCTTCGGCTTTCTTTTTTCTTTTGTTACTGTGATGAAACCATACCGGCATAGAGGAGGAATTTGCGCAAAATAAATCGAGCACTGTTATGGGTGTGTTTCTGTCAAAACTTAGGTGCTGTGGTACATATCCTATTTTAGGATTTGAAATTTTTTTACTGTTTGAGTTAAAAAAGTCAATTTCACCATAGTAGCTAACACTACCTAGTATAGCTTTGAGTAGTGTTGTTTTTCCGGAACCGTTTTTTCCGATTAAAGCCAGAGTTTCTCCGTGTTTTACATCCAGATTGATATTATCAATAATTGTGTGGGTACCTTTTTTTACTTTTAAATTTTTGATTTTAACGCTACAATGGCATATATCATTCATTTTGGGTTGTCCTTTGTTTTAATTTAGTGCGGATTTCAAAGTTTTTTCATTTTCTTTCATTATGTGTATATATGAATCTTTATCTGTTTCAACGGTTACTGCTTGGTCTAAGGTATAAATTTTAGCTACGGTTTCTTTTGCTATTATTTCTGCGCTTGAGCTCGAGTACTGAGGTTCAGTGAATATAGATTTTATATTTTTTTCTTTTATGGTGTTAATAATTTCGGAAATCTGTTTGGCAGTTGGTTCATTTCCTGGTTCGTCATTTATTGTGCTTACAATATTTAACCCAAAATCCTTGGCAAAATAAGAAAACGCTTTGTGGAAAGTTATTATATCTTTGCCGTTTAAATCTTTTAAGTCTGTGTCAAGTTGGTTTTTTAAATCTTTTAATTTAGAAATGTATTTTTCGCAGTTTTCTTTGTATTCTTTTTCGTGAGATGGATCCACGATAACAAGTCCGTTGGTAACATTTTGAACTTGTTTTATATAGTTTTCCACGGATAGCCATATATGGGGGT
Source organism: Clostridia bacterium (assembly GCA_017431755.1). Classification (GTDB taxonomy): domain Bacteria; phylum Bacillota; class Clostridia; order Oscillospirales; family Acutalibacteraceae; genus UMGS1491. Next base: position 3,636 of record JAFRKM010000028.1, on the reverse strand, counting down.
TACTTTGATGGTGATGATGGTGATGTTCTCCACTTCCGTGGTTATGGGTGCATTCTACTTCTTCTTCAATTAAATTTATTCCTATGCTGGAGTCTATAATTTTAACCTTTGGGATTTCATGTGCTACCTTATTTAAAAAATTTTCCATCCCTGCACCGTTTATTATAAAAGCGGTGGATTTTTCTATATTTTTTAAATCTTCGGATTGAATTTGAAAATTATGTAAGCATCCTTGTTGATTTTCAGACATATTTATAACTTCAACGCCATCTATATTTTCTGTAAGATTTAAAGCAATAACATTAACAGGGTAACAGGAAGTAACAAATTTAACTGTGTTACTTTTTGATTTTTGACAACCTGTTAATAAGGTTCCATAAAAAAAGGCTAGAATTAGTGCAATAAATTTAATGGATTGTTTTTTCACTTTAAAAACCTCACAGTAAAAATATTTTTAATATGCCAAACTATTATATAATAAAATCAAAGTTATTTGAAGTGGGTTTAAACGGTAATTTTATATTTAATTTTTTCAAATTTGTTTTTGCCGATTCCTTTGATGTTCATAAGCTCCTCTTTAGATGTAAATCCGCCGTTTGTTTTTCTATAATTAATAATTTTATTTGCTGTTTTTTCTCCAATGCCGCTTATATTTGTAACTAATTCTTCTTTGCTTGCGGTGTTTAAATTTATTTTTTGACTTTTTTTAGGTTTTGTCTCGGCTTTGGTGCTTATTTTTTTGTTTTCTGAAATAAAATCAACTCCAGAAATCTCTTTTTTAAAAAACGCATTATAAATTATCACACCTGCAGCCATTAAAATTGTTAAAGAAATAAGTATTTTAATCAGCATTTTTTCATGTGTGATTTTGGTGGAATTATTATTGAAAATATTACTATTATCCATAAAATTACCTCAAAAGAACTTATATTACTATAATAACATATTTTTCATGTATAATCAAAAAAGCCAATGAGATTTATCTCAAGGCTTTTAGTTGTTTTTTTGAATAATTTATTAAATTAATATACAAATAAGGCCGTTACAACCTTCGTTTATTATACGTTCGATGGTTTCTTTTATTTTGTTTCTGGCGTCGCCGGGCATTCTGTAAAGCTTGTTGTGTAGTCCTTCGTTTACAAGTTCGTGCAGAGATTTCCCAAAAATATTTGATTCCCAGATTTTAGAGGGGTTTTCCTCAAATTCTTTTAGTAAATACATAACTAATTCTTCTGATTGTTGTTCCGAGCCGACGATTGGTGTTACCTCAGTGGTTATATTTGTTTTTAACATATGAACTGATGGGGCAGAGGCCTTGAGCCTAATGCCATATTTGCCGTTTTGTTTGATAATTTCCGGTTCGGCTAAACTTAGCTCTTCCATTGTTGGCATTACAATGCCGTACCCGGATTCATTAACGTCTTCGTAAGCTGCGGCAATTTTGCTGTATTTTTCTTTTTGTTTTGCAAGGTCCATCATGGAATCCATTAAGTCGCTTTCGTCTTTTATTTCAATTCCTGTTTTTTCTCCCATAATTTTGAAAAATAGATCAGGTAGTAAAGAAATTTTTATTCTTGCGCTTCCTTTTCCAAGGTCTATGTTTAAAACGTCCGCAAATTTTATATATTCACAGTTTTTTAAATTTTCTAGTAAATTTTGGACTTGGCTTATTTTGTTGATGTTTTTTGCTGCATTATTAATGCACGTATAAATAGAGCTTTTTAGCCAGTGATCTTTTTCGAGGGAATTTATCCAACTTGGCATATCAATTTTTATTTCTTTAACTGGAAATTCAAATAAAATTTCTGCTAAAATTCGCTTTATTTCATTTTCGTCCATGTTGTTGCAATCCACAGGTATAACGGGGACATCATATTTTTTAGAAAGCTCGGCTGTAAGATTTTTTGAATTTTCTGAGTACGGCTGGGTGCTGTTTAAAAGCACAATAAAGGGTTTTTTTATTTCTTTTAATTCGTTAATAACTCTTTCCTCGGCTTCTGCGTATTCGCCTCTTTCTATGTCGCTTATGCTACCGTCGGTGGTAATTACAATGCCAATGGTTGAATGGTCTGTTATAACTTTTTTTGTGCCAATTTCTGCAGCCATGTTAAATGGAATTTCTTCTTCAAACCAAGGTGTCATGACCATTCGTGGATTGTCGTTTTCAATGTATCCCAAAGCGCTTGGTATAATATATCCTACGCAATCTATCATTCTGGCATTAAAATTTGCGATGTTGTCGATGTTCACTTGAACTGCGTCTTCAGGGATAAATTTAGGCTCTGTGGTCATAATTGTTTTTCCAGCGGCAGATTGCGGCAGTTCATCAATTGCTCTTTCTTTTTGACCGTCTTCTATTATATTTGGAATTACTAAGGTATCCATAAACTTTTTAATAAAAGTTGATTTCCCTGTTCTTACTGGGCCTACAACTCCCACATATATATCACCGTTTGTTCTTTGCGATATATCTTTGTAAATATTACGTTCTTCCACTTTTGTTCCTCCCAAATTACAAGAATTATTTGTTTATTAAGTAAGTGCGTTTTTTATTTCATAGGAATTAATATCATGCCGTCTTCGTTAATAAATTCTTCGGAAATATCGTTTTCTTTTTGTATTAAGTTTAAAGAAGTATAGTATTTTCTGGCTATATCCCAGAGGCGTTCACCTTTTTTTGCGTAATATATTGTTAATGAGGCATTTTTTTCTTTACCTTTAGGCGGTAGATTTTCCGTTTTAGCCAAGGTTATCATATTAATTTTTGTAGGTTTGTAAATTGCTCCAAATACATTAAAGTTTATTTTTATGTCTATGGTGTTTTCGTTTGGGATGCTGTATCCGATTGATATAGGTGTGATTTCAATTTCAGGCGATATATTTTGATAGTTGTTTTTTGATTTATAAGAGTACGGAAATTCTATAATTCTTTCCAGATAAAACGGTACACCCTCATTATCCAAAGCAATAATACACAAATTCATTTTAATGTTAAAGTTGGGATTTTCTTCCTTGGGATAAAATTTTATTAAACAGCTATCGCTCCAAATATCAATTATTTTAGAAATATTTGTACCAGATAATTTAATGGAGTCTTTATGCGAAAAATCCTCTTTTATTATTTCTCTTAAAGTGTTTAAGTTTATAAGTTTGCTTTCGGTTTCAATATCAAAATCCGTTGAATAGAGGTCTTCTACAATTTCCAGCTTTTTTTCATTGTATGCCATAACAGTTGCGGAAATTTTAATTTCCGTTGAGATCATATTTGGTTTTTGCTCGTCTGTTCTTTCAATTTGTTCTGTATGGCTTATTACATTCGCGTTTATAATATATTTTGAATTTTCATTTCCACCTGGTACGTCAATAATTTGACTAATCGGAATATTGTAGTCAATATTTTTTGTGGTTCCTTCATTTTGGTCAGTTATATAAAGTAGTTTTAAAGTTAAATTTCCTTTTATTACAATTTTATTTGGCATAACTTTGTAGTCATTTATGTTAGCGATTGCGCTGGAATGAATCAAAACTTCCGGTGAAGATTCGTTTTCGCTGAATTCCAAAGTTTCGTTTATGGAAAATTGTTGTTGACTGAGACACACTAAATCGCTGAAATCCACGGTTTTAATTTTTTGCTCT
>JAFRKM010000027.1 GCA_017431755.1 Clostridia bacterium | reverse complement strand
TTTTTTGAAAAAGCATGTGCGATGTCTGGATATTTAATGGGTGTAAATCCGTTTAACCAACCGGGCGTTGAAAATTATAAAAATAAAATGTTTACTCTTTTGGGAAAGCCAGGATATAATTAATTTTAAAAATAAAATAAAGAGGGTTTGAAAAATGGGATTTAGAAATTCAGAAGAAACAAAAAGAGAAAAAAATGGAATAGTTTATTTTGTCCGTAAATCTATAAATACAGGAGGAAGCGAGTTTGAAAGGTTTGCTATACAAACACATTTTGTAAAGCAAGGCGAGTCGTATTTGGAGCTTATTAACAAGTATGTGGTGCCGTTTTATGAAAAGGGAGATGTGCTTTCAATTAGCGAGAAAATTATTTCAATGTGTCAAAATAATACAGTTAGCAAAAAGGATGTAAAACTTGGCTTTTGGGCAAAATTTCTTTCTAAATTTGCATCGTCCAATAGTAGAGGGATAGCAATGGACGAGCCGTATAAATTGCAGCTTGCAATAAATCTTGCGGGGCTTCCCAGAATATTATTTGCAAGTTTTTGTTCTGCGGTTACTAAACTTTTTGGTATGAAAGGTGTTTTTTATAAAATTGCTGGTAACGATATTGACGGAATAGATGGCTTTTATATGCATTCTTCGTTTGATGTTTACCACGATATTGCACTTTTAAATCCGAAAAACCCAGACAAAGTTTGTGCTGAAATTGAAAATGCATTCCAGATTCAGTGTATGATAGTAGATGCAAATGATTTTGGAGTTAATATTTTGGGGAAAAGCAAGGGGATAGAGAGTTTATCGGACGAGTTTTTAATATCACTTGTAAAAGATAACCCTGCAGGTCAATCTGATGAACTCACCCCGATTATACTTATAAAAAATGTTGCAAGCAACTCATAAATTAATTATTAAAATCACTTGACAAGTTGGGTAAATAATTATATAATAATATTACCGATGCTTATGCGGATTTTTTATTGCACTAAAAGAGGAGGTGCCAAGTATGGCAATAGTACCTAAAAGAAAACATTCTAAAGCCAGAAGAAACACAAGACGTTCTAACGTTTGGAAATTAGAAGCTCCGGCTTTGAGCAGATGTTCAAAATGCGGTGCATTTAAATTAATTCATAGAGTTTGTAAATCTTGTGGACATTATAGGAATAGAGAAGTTGTAAAAAAAGAAGCATAAAATATAAATTTTTGTCTTTAATCATAAAATAATTTTATGTTAGAGGAGGAGAAATCCTTCTCTTATTTTCTTAAAAAAACATATAAGCTGGGGAAGTGAAAAAATGTCAAAACCGGTTGTAGCACTGGTGGGTAGACCAAATGTTGGGAAATCCACACTGTTTAATAAATTAATTGGAAAGCGAATTTCAATTGTGGACGATACTCCTGGAGTTACTCGTGATAGAGTGTACGGAGAGTGCGAATGGAGGAACCGTAAGATTTCGCTTATTGATACCGGGGGGATTGAGCCCTATAAAAATAATGATGTTATTTTAAGCGGAATGCAGCACCAAGTTCAGTTGGCAATTGATTTTGCCGATGTGGTGGTTTTTGTTGTTGATGGAAAACAAGGAATGGTTTCTACAGACAAAGAAATTGCATCAATGCTTCTTAAATCCGGCAAGCCAATTGTTTTGTGTGTTAATAAACTTGATAATATTGGAACTGAAGATTATGATTTTTATGAATTTTATAATCTTGGACTTGGTGACCCTATAAAAGTTTCATCTGTTCATGGTCACGGTACGGGAGATCTCCTTGATGAGATATTCAATTATTTGCCCGAAAATGAAATTGATGAAGATCCAAATAGTATACAAGTTGCAATTATCGGTAAACCGAATGTTGGTAAATCTTCACTTATAAACTATGTTTCAGGGCAAGAGAGAAGTATTGTTTCTGATATTGCAGGAACTACAAGAGATACAATTGATACCGTAGTAGAAAATAAGCATGGTAGATATAATTTTATAGATACTGCAGGAATAAGAAGGAAAAGCAAAGTAAGCGAAAAAATAGAAAAATATAGCGTTATAAGAGCAAAATTAGCGGTTGAACGTTCTGATGTTTGTTTAATTATGATAGATGCAACCGAAGGTGCAACAGAACAAGACACAAAAATTGCCGGACTTGCGCACGAGGCAGGAAAAGCATGTGTTGTGGTTGTTAATAAATGGGATTTGATTGAAAAAGATGAAAAAACCATGGATAAATATAAGAAAAAGCTTAAAGAAGATTTTTTGTTTATGTCTTATGCGCCTGTGATTTTTGTCTCTGCTAAAACCGGAAAACGTGTGGAAGGGATTTTTGAAACTATAAATAAGGTTGTGGAGTTTAATTCTATGCGTATATCAACAGGTGTGCTCAATGATATTCTTTCAAGAGCTGTGGTAAAAACACCTCCGCCTACTCACAAAGGTAAACGTTTAAAAATTTATTATATGACTCAAGTTAGTGTAAAACCGCCAACATTTGTGTTCTTTGTTAATAAAGCGGAACTTTTTCACTTTTCATATCAGCATTATATTGAAAATAATTTAAGAAAAGTTTTTGGTTTTGAGGGTACGCCCATAAGATTTATTGTTAGAGAAAAATCAGATAGAGAAATATAGTATTAAAAAAGCAAAAAATCGAGATGTTTCGAAAAAGTGTGAGAATTTTAATGCGTGCAACATTGATTATTTGTATAAAATATGTTACAATAAATTTAAATTAATGCTTTTTGTTTTAAATTTATAAGAAGGGGAATATATATGTCTGGATTAATTGAGGTTTTGTTTTGTTATTGGTTACCTTTATTTTTTATAGCCATGGAATCTTATTTAATTGGTGGTATAAATGCGTCTATAGTTGTTACTGGTATTTTTAAATCTGGGGAAGACATTAGGAAAAAGGGTAGTGGAAATGCTGGATTTACAAATGTTTTGCGTACTTATGGAAAAAAACTTGCGGTGTGGACTTTTATAATCGACTTTTTGAAAGGCATTTTAGCAGTTTTTTTAGCCCAGATGATAATATCATTTTTTAGTGTCACTGGAGTTGAATTCCCAATTTTAACATTGGCAAAATATCTTGCATGTTTTATGTGCGTGATTGGACATATGTATCCTTGCTTTTTTAAATTTAAAGGTGGAAAAAGCATTTTAGTCGCGTGGTCATCGATGTTTTTAGTGGATTATAAGGTTGCCATTGTGCTTATAAGTGTATTTTTGGTAGTTTTAATTTTTACTAAAATTGTTTCGGCATCTTCTGTATGTGCAGCGATTTCTTACCCCATAGCGGCTTTTTTCAGTTCGTATTTTTGGGTATACAAACAAACATATAATTTTTACGATGTTTTTATTCCGATTTTCTTTTCGGTTATAATTTCGGTAATAGTTATTTTTAAACATAAGGGAAACATCAAAAGAATATTAAATAAATCTGAGAAAAAAATATCTATTGGTAAGTAATAAGGAGTTAAATAAAATGAAATCATATGTAATACACTTTATACGGCATGGTATGACGCAAGCAAATTTAAACGGACAATATGCCGGATCTTGGGATGTGCCACTTTGTGAAAAAGGGAAAGAAAAATTAAAAGAAATTAAAGAAAGATATGATTATCCGTATGTGGAAGAAATTTACACAAGTCCTCTTTCAAGATGTAAAGATACATGCGGCATAATTTATAATAATAGCATACCTATAGTAGTGGAAGGTTTTAAAGAATGCAGCTTTGGGGATTGGGAAGGTAAAACAACTGAGGAATTAACCTCAAATCCCGATTATTTAAATTGGATTAAAGGCGGTGGAGAAGTTAAACCACCGAATGGTGAAAGCTGGAAAATGTTTTTTGAAAGAGTATGTAAATCCTTTGAAAATGTTGTTTTATCTTTAATGAAAAGGGGTGTTACGACTGCGGCGATTTTTACTCATGGTGGGGTAATTATGACAATCCTTTCAAA
>JAFRKM010000026.1 GCA_017431755.1 Clostridia bacterium | reverse complement strand
TGAAACATCAGTTAATTGACGGTAACTTATTTGAAAATCTAAATCTTAATGCAGTTGAGCGAATTGAAAGTGTTAAATCAATTAAAGCAGTTGAAGATGAAGAGGTACCTGTAAATAATAATGATAGTGGTAGTGATAAAGATACAAATACAAATAAATCACCTACACCTTCTAAGGTAAGAATATATGCAGATTCAAGGGAAGGTAATTCAAAAATACTTAGAAATCTTGATACTATCGGTGTTAAAGTAGAAATTAGAGAGATGGCTGTTGGTGATTATCAGGTAAGTGATGATGTAATTATTGAGAGAAAAACCACAAAGGATTTTAGAAGTTCCATAGTTGATAAACGTCTCTTTAAACAGGCAAGTCTAATGAGAGAAGAATTTAAAAAACCAATAATGATAATTGAAGGTAATGATTTATATGGTGGATTTTTAGATCCTAATGCTATACGTGGAGCTATTGCATCTGTTGCAATAGACTTTGGAATCAGTATTATACAAACAAGAAACTCTGATGATACATCAGCAATGATTAAAAGATTTGCATTTACAGAACAAAAAGGCAATGCCGGTCCTATACAAATTAGAACAGAAAGAAAACCAGATAATTTATGGGAACAACAACAATTTATTGTAGAATCACTTCCAAATATAGGTCCTGTAACAGCTAAAAAACTTTTAGAAAAATTCGGAACTGTAAGGGCGATTTTAAATGCAAGTTCAGATGAGCTTCAGGAAGTTGAAGGTATAGGTTTAAAAACAGCAGAAAATATAGTAAAAGTAATAAAAAACAAAATAGCCCAATAAAAGCGGTACTGATGTTTGCTTTTGCTGTTTTGCTGATGTGTTTGATATTAATAAAAGGTGAAAATATATGGTTTGCTATTCATAATTTTATATTTTCTCTTTTTGGGCCAAGCTGTGTTTTGTGGCCGATTTTAATTGGCGTGTTTGCCATTTTTGATTCGTGTGGGAAAAATGATAAAAACACTAAAGTAAAATACATAATTTCTTCTGTTCTTGCTGTTTTGTGTAGTATTGTGTTTTATTTGTTTGTTTTTAAAATGCCACAGAGGTTCACTGGTAATTGGCTTGGATATATTTTTAGCGAATGCACAAAGGGAAATTTAAATGGCAATTCAGGATTCGTTGGTGCTTTAATAGGGCAGCCACTTGTTTGGGCTTTTGGACTTACAGGTGCAAAAATAAGTATAATAATTATTATGTTTGTTGGTTTTATGTTTGTTTCCGGCAGAACACTTATGGAGTTTTTTGGAGTGTTTTCAAAGCCGGCTAAAGTAATAAAAGAAAAAATTGAAGATAGAACTACTGAATATAAAAATCGTCGTAATGCTAAGATTGATATAGATATTGGCGAAGAAAAGTTAAAACCTAAAAAAGAAGAACCTTTAAGCGAAGACGAAGAAATTTCAAAGGTAACGGAAAAATTTCTTTCTGAAATAGAAAAAAAGAAAACAGATGATAGTATAAACAAGGAAAAAGTCGAAGAGCCTGAATTTAAAATTCCAAAGTCTTCAAATGACGAAGATAAAGAATATGAATTCCCACCGATTAATCTTTTAAAATCATCTGTATCGCTAAAAAACGGTGATATTACCACCGAGCTTAATAATAACGGAAAAATATTGGTGGAAACACTTAAAAGCTTTAACGTGCAAACAAAAATTATAGATATTAGTCGTGGCCCTGCTGTTACAAGGTATGAACTTCAGCCAGCAGCCGGAGTAAAAATAAGTAAAATCACAAATTTGGCCGACGATATAGCTCTTAATTTAGCTGCACCTGGAGTAAGAATTGAAGCGCCTATTCCCGGTAAAGCTGCAGTAGGGATAGAAATACCGAATAAAGTTGTAAATGTTGTTACTATGAAAGAGCTTATTAATTCATATAATTTTAAACATGTAAAAAGCAAATTAACGGTTGTTTTGGGTGAAGATATTTCAGGCAATATAATGCTTGCGGATCTTGCAAAAATGCCGCATTTATTAATAGCTGGCTCTACAGGTTCAGGAAAATCAGTATGTATAAATTCTTTTATTATAAGTCTTTTGTATAACGCTCGTCCAGATGAAGTCAAGCTTGTTATGATAGATCCAAAAGTTGTTGAGCTTGGGATTTACAACGGTATACCACATTTGCTTGTGCCTGTAGTAACGGATCCCAGAAAAGCCGCGGGGGCTCTTAATTGGGCGGTTAAAGAGATGCTTTCGCGTTATAAAAAATTTGCAGAAAATAATGTTAGAGATTTGGAATCTTATAATAAATTAATTGAAAACAATCCATGCATTACTGATAAAGAGGGCGAAGTTTTAGAGAAAATGCCCCAAATAGTTATTATAATAGACGAACTTTCCGATCTTATGATGGCCGCACCGAACGAGGTGGAAGATTATATATGTAGGCTTGCTCAAATGGCGCGTGCGGCGGGTATGCATCTTGTAATAGCTACTCAGCGTCCATCTGTTGATGTTATAACCGGTATTATTAAAGCGAATATTCCCAGCAGAGTGGCGTTTGCGGTTTCTTCGCAGATTGACTCTAGGACAATACTTGATATGAGCGGTGCAGAAAAGCTTCTTGGTAGGGGAGATATGCTGTTTTATCCGGTTGGAGCTCCAAAACCGATACGCGTTCAGGGCTGTTATGTAACAGATAAGGAAATAGAAAAAGTAACTGAATTTTTAAAATCTTCGGGAGAAGTTTCTTACGATAATAAAGTTGCGGAAGAAATAGAGAAAAATACACTTCCTGAGGGCGGAAATTCAGAAAAACAAGCGGCAGGCTGTGGCAATATGGATCCTGTAATGAAAGAGGCTGTAAAATGTGTTGTGGAAGCTGGACAAGCTTCAACATCAATGCTCCAAAGAAGACTTAGAGTAGGCTACGCTAGAGCGGGACGCCTTATTGATGAAATGGAGCAAATGGGTATAGTTGGGCCGCATGAAGGTTCTAAGCCAAGGCAAGTGCTTATGAATTATCAGCAGTTTTTAGAAATGAGTATGAATCAAGGTGAATAGGTGGCAAATTTGAAAAAGCACGAAAAAAACAAAATTATTAAAGGCTTAATTTTAATAGCAAGTTTAATATTTTTAGGAGTTTCTTTATTTTTAACAAATACAAAAGAAAATTATTGGGAAAAGCTTTCCGGTAAATTAAATATTTCTTCGCAGGTTACAAACTGTGAAATGGAAGTCCATTTTTTAGATGTAGGCGGTGCAGACTGTGCGTATATTAGATGCAGAGATTACAACATTTTAATTGATGCTGCAGATAAAGAACCAACGGAGCCAGTTTGTGAATATTTAAGCAATCATAATGTAAAAAAATTGGATTTAGTTGTTATGTCACATCCACACAGAGATCATATTGGACAAATGAAAAGCGTTATTGATAATTTTAAAATTGATAAATTTATTCAGTCCGATATTCCGGATGATGTTTTACCGACATCTGTAACGTATGAAAATATGCTGAAAGCTCTTGTAGACAAAAAAGTAAATACACAAACACTTGCCGCAGGAGATAAATTTAATTTAGGGGATTTAAAATTTAAAGTTTTAGGCCCTGTGAAAAGCAGCGAAAATATAAATAACTGTTCTTTGGTTGTTAAAGTGGTATATAAAGATGTTAGTTTTCTGTTTACAGGTGATGCAGAAAAATTTGAAGAAAACACTATGTTAAAATCGGGTGAGAATCTTCATGCCACAGTTTTAAAAGTAGGACATCACGGTAGTACAACATCTACTACTCCAAATTTTTTAAAATCTGTAAGTCCAAAATATGCGGTGATATCATCTGAAAATAAACCGAATAAAAATTCTGTAATAAAAAGATTGGAAGAAACTTGCGTGGGTGTTTATAAAACATATGAAAAAGGTAATATTATATTTTTAACAGACGGAAAGAATATAGATATAAAAACAGAAAAGTAAAGGGGAGTTTTAAAAATGATTTTTTCGGTTGACCGTATCAAAGATGGTGCTTTGATATGTGAAGATATAAAAAATGGAAATTTACATGTGATAAAACCCCAAGAAAAAATAGCAGGAATAAAAGAGGGTAGCATAATTGAAATAAACGGCGATAAGATTGAATTAAAAGAAGAAATATACTTAGAAAGAAAAGAAAAAATTTTGAATCTTAAAAATAGACTTTGTGAAAATAATGATGTGAAAAAATAAATTTATATAAAAAGGTTGTATTTTATTTAATTTGTGGTAATATTGTTTACGAAATGAATTTTATTAAATATTATCATAAAAGAAAGGATTAAAAGGTTTATAAGATGGATAAGTTAAAAAATTTAAAAAAGTTTCTTTTGGGGTCAGCACTTAAAGATGATCAGTTAAAAAATGAAAAATTATCTAGGCTATGGGGTCTTCCAATTATGGCTAGTGATGCCGTATCATCGGTTGCATATGCTGTGGAAGAAATTTTAATAGCGCTTCTTCCTGCATTAGGAATAATGGCAGCGAGTTTTGTGGGGTACGTTAGTGTTCCTATAATTCTTTTGCTGTTAATACTTATTTTCTCTTATTCGCAAATTATTAACCATTATCCAAATAGTGGTGGTGCATATGTTGTTTCTAAAGAAAACTTTGGGAAAAAAGCATCTCTTTTGGCGGCAACGTGCCTTGTTATAGATTACATAATGACGGTGGCGGTAAGTGTTTCTTCTTCTACTGCGGCTATTTTAGCGGTTTATCCTTTTTTAGAGCCTTATAGAATTATTATTTCCCTTGTTTGTGTGGGGTTAATTACCCTTGTAAATTTGCGTGGAATTGGCGAATCTTCTAAAATTTTCGGAATACCTACATATATGTTTATAATCTCTATGGTTGCACTTATAGTAACAGGTTTTGTCCGTTATTTTAGTGGAGCGCTTACGCCGATAAATTATTCACCTGACCAAATTTCAAATATTTTAAATACGAATTTAACTGGCATGACTTTAACGCTTTTCTTGTGTGCGTTTTCTTCGGGTTGTTCAGCGCTTACGGGTGTGGAAGCTGTAAGTAATGCTATACCGAGTTTTAAAGAACCTTCGCAAAAGACAGCTAGACAAGTTCTATTTATGCTCGGTGGAATAATTATATTTATATTTGGTGGTACAAGCTTTTTGGCAACCTTTTTAAATGTTGTACCTATTAGTGAAAAAACCGTTCTTTCTCAAATGGCGTATGAAATTTTTGGTAACGGAATAATGTTTTATGTGCTACAATTTACAACTTCACTTATTTTGTTACTTGCGGCAAATACTTCTTATAGCGGTTTACCGATCCTTCTTTCAATTTTGGCAAAAGATAGATACATGCCACGCCAATTTTCGCAAAGGGGTACAAAACTTAGTTTTTCAAACGGAATAATGTTTATATTTATAACAAGTTCATTGCTTTTAATAGCGTTTAATGCAGACACACACCGTTTGATACCGTTTTATTCTGTGGGTGTTTTTGTTTCGTTTACAATTTCACAGTTTGGAATGTTCATAAAATGGATGCGTTCAAAAGAGCCCGGCTGGCAGTATAAATCTTTGATAAATGGTTTTGGTGCGTTAGTTACTTTTGTGGGTTCAATTGTTGTGTTTACCACAAAATTTACGCATGGTGCTTGGGCACTTTTAATCGTAACTCCACTTTTAATGTGGTTTATGTCTGCAACTCATAGCCACTATTTTAGGTTTTTAAAAGGCATAAGCATTTTGGGATATAATTATAAATATAAAAAGAGCAATAGTAATGACTCTTTCCCTTGTGTGGTGCTTATAAACAAAATGAATAGAGCGGCGCTGAAAACTTTTGACTATGCAAATGAAATAACATCTAATGTTACGCCGCTGCATATTTCAGTTTCAAAATCAGAAACAGAAAGGCTTCAAAAGCAGTGGAAAGACCTTAAAATAGAAGTTCCGCTGAAAATAATTTATACTCCGTACCGCGATATAATTACGCCTATTGAAAATTATATAAACGAGCGCGAAAAAGAACTTAAAGACGGTCAAAGCCTTACAGTGGTTTTAACGAGGATAAGCGGTAATGGTTGGAAAGATAAAATATACCATAACCAAACAACATTTTTCATTGAACAGCAGCTTAGAAAACACGAAAATGTTGCAACAATATTGGTACCGTATTTTTACAGTAGACCTAAATTAAAAAACAAAAAATGAGCCTTTTGGCAAATGAGAGGATATAAATTTAAGTGAAAAAATTTTTAAAATATATAGCAGTTATTTGCTTTGTATGTTTTGGCTGTTTTATTGGTGCTTTTGCTAAAGATAGCGGCTTTGAAGACATTAAAGCAAGAGGGTATATAAAAGTTTCAACAAATGCGGAATTTGAGCCTTTTGAATATAAAGATGCAGATAAAATAAAAGGAATAGACATAGATATAATTAAAAAAATAGCAGAACATCTGAATTTGGGTGTTCAGATTAACGACGTTTCTTTTGATGCTGTTACACTTGAAATCAAAAACAAAAAATGTGATTTGGCAATTTCTGCTATGAGTTATAGTGAAGAAAGAGCGCAAAATGTGAGTTTTTCTGATTCTTATTACCTTTCTAAGCAAGTAATTATAGTTCCGGGTGAAAATGAAGAAATAAAGTCTAAAAAAGATCTTCATGGCAAAAGTATAGGGGTTGCCATGGGAATTACGGGCGATATTTATTGTACAGAAAATTATCTAGATTCCAATATAGAAAGATATAGCAAATCATCAGACGCTGTTTGTGACCTTGTAAATGGGAAGCTAGATGTGGTGGTAGTGG
>JAFRKM010000004.1 GCA_017431755.1 Clostridia bacterium | reverse complement strand
GTATGACATAATTGACAAAAAGCGTGATAATAAGAGTTTAAGTGAAGAAGAAATAAAGTATATTATAAATGAATATGTAAGTGCTAAAATACCCGATTATCTAATGTCGGCATTTCATATGGCGGTTTATTTTACCGGAATGAACGAAGAAGAATGTTTTAATTTTTCCAAAAGTATGCTTGATTCTGGCGAAAGAATGGACCTTACTTCTATTTCTGGTATAAAAGTAGATAAACATAGCACTGGCGGAGTGGGGGATAAGACGACTTTGATTGTTGTGCCGATTGTTGCTGCGTGCGGTGTTAAAGTAGCAAAAATGTCAGGGCGTGGGCTTGGCTATACAGGAGGCACGGTTGATAAATTAGAATCCATCCCGGGAATGAATGTGTCACTTTCTATGGAAAATTTTTTTGAAATAGTTAAAAGTGTAGGATGCAGTGTTGTAAGCCAAACAGGGAATTTAGTTCCAGCAGATAAAAAAATATATGCTCTTCGTGATGTAACAGCTACGGTAGAAAGCAAACCTCTTGTGGCTTCCAGTATAATGAGCAAAAAAATTGCATTTGGCGCGGATTGTATTTTGCTTGACGTTAAAACCGGAAAAGGTGCATTTATGAAAACTCTTGACGATGCAGTTGAACTTTCCGAAATAATGGTTAAAATAGGTGAAAATTTTGGCAGAAAAGTTATGGCGGTTATAACAGATATGGATGCTCCACTTGGAAACGCAATAGGTAATTCTTTGGAAGTTTGGGAGTCGTGCGTAGTTTTAAAAGGGAATGGCCCTAAAGATTTAAAAGAAGTTGTTGTTTATTTAGCGGCAAATATGCTTTTTATGGCCGGAAAAGGTACTTTGGAAGAGTGTATAAACCTTGTAAATGAAGTTATAGATAACGGTAAAGCGTATAGCAAATTTAAAGAAATGATTTCCAGACAAGGTGGCGATTTATCGTCGTTTGATGATTTTGATACGTTAGAAAAAGATGATGTTTGCTATAAAGTTGTTGCGGAAAAAGAAGGATATATTTCTTTTATGGATGCTGAAAAACTGGGTAAAGCATCTATGGTTTTGGGTGTTGGACGTTTAAAAAAAGAAGATAGTATTGACTATAAAGCCGGGATGATTCTTTCTAAAAAAATTGGTGATAAAGTTGAAAAAGGCGACGTAGTAGCAGTTTTATATTCATCTGAAATAAAAAAATGTAAATGCGCCGAAGAAATTATAAAAGAGGCAGTGGTATTAAATCCCGAAAAAGTAAAGCCGGATCCGCTTATTCATGCAAAAGTGACTATTAAAGGTGTGGAAAAATTTTAATAAAGAGGCGAACTTATATGGATTTTAAAGATGCAGAAAAACTTGCTGATAAATATAGAAAAGAAATAGAATATCATAATAAGAAGTATTATGATGAAGATTCGCCTGAAATTGACGATTATGAATATGATATGCTTTTGAAAAAATTAGAAGATTTGGAAAATAAATTTCCGGGATTAATTTCCGAAAAATCTCCAACTCAACATGTTGGTGGAACAGCTGCGGTAAAGTTTTCTCCGGTTGAGCATAAAGTTAAAATGGAAAGTCTTCATGATTCATTTTCATTAGACGAAATAGAAGCTTTTGATAAAAGGGTGAGGGGTAGTATAAAGGCTCCAACTTATGTTGTTGAACCAAAAATAGATGGGCTTTCTGTTTCAATAGAATATAAAAACGGAAAGCTTTTCAGGGCTTCCACTCGTGGCGATGGACAAGTGGGGGAAGATATAACGGATAACATTTTGACAATAAAATCTTTGCCAAAAACAATTGATGCAGCTGTTCCGTTTTTAGAGGTTCGCGGAGAAGTTTATATGTCTAAAGAAAACTTTTTGAGTTTAACTAAAGCTCAAGAAGCTGAAGGGGAAAAAACATTTAAAAACCCAAGAAATGCTGCAGCAGGATCTTTAAGGCAAAAAGATTCCCGCGTAACTGCCGCCAGAAATCTTGATATATTTATTTTTAATATTCAGCAAATTGAGGACAAAAAATTAAAATCGCATAAAGAATCTTTGGATTACCTTAAAGCGGTTGGTTTGCCGGTTGTGCCGTTTTATAAACTGTGCAAAAGTATTGGGGAAGTTATCGACGAAATTAACCGTATAGGAAAAATAAAACTAAATTTGCCGTTTCAAACAGATGGTGCAGTAGTGAAGATTGATCTTTTTGAACACCGAAAAATTTTGGGAAGTACGGCTAAATTTCCGCGTTGGGCAGAAGCTTTTAAATATCCACCGGAAGAAAAATCAACCAAACTTTTAAATATAGAAATAAATGTTGGTAGAACTGGAATACTTACACCTACTGGAATTTTGGATCCGGTTTTTATATCTGGTTCAACTGTTCGTCGTGTTGTGCTGCATAACAAGGATTTTATTAATGAAAAAGATATTAGAATAGGAGATAAACTTATTATAAGAAAAGCGGGAGAAATTATACCTGAAGTTGTAAAAGTTGATTCTCATGGAAAAAATTCTGCCCCTTTTGAATTTCCGGATAAATGCCCTTCTTGCGGGTCGAATATAGTGCAAATTGATGATGAAGTAGCGCTTAGATGTGTAAATATAGATTGTCCGGCCCAGCTTAGAAGGAATTTAATTCATTTTGTTTCTAAGGGTGCTATGGATATTGAAGGGCTGGGAGAATCCCTTATAAATTCTATGGTGGAAAATAATATGATAAATTCTGCGGCCGATATTTATACGCTAAGAAAAGAAGATATTTTAAGTATGGAGCGAATGGGCGAAAAATCTTCTGAAAATTTAATTAACGCAATAGAAAAATCAAAAAGCAGAGGGCTAGATAAATTTTTATTTGCTTTAGGTATTCGTCATGTCGGGCAAAAAGCAGCAAAATTGTTTGCTCAAAAGTTTAAAACCATAGATAATATTATAAATTCGAAAAAAGAAGAGATAAGTTTATTGGATGGAGTTGGAGAAATAATTGCTGACAGCATAAATTCGTATTTTTCTGTGCCTATGAATTTAGAACTTATTGAAAAATTCAAATCTTTGGGAATAAAAACTGATTTTGAAAGTAATATTAAAGATAGAAAATTTGAAAATAAATCTTTTGTTTTAACGGGAGCTTTGTCAGGTTATACCAGGGGTGAAGCCACAGAAATAATTGAAAGTTTAGGCGGGAAAGTAACATCAAGCGTTTCTAAAAATACGTCGTATGTTTTATGCGGTGAAGATCCTGGTAGCAAACTGGAAAAAGCAAAAAAATTAAATGTAAAAGTAATTAGCGAAGATGAGTTTTTAAAAATGATATAGATATACAAAAAATACCTACCACAAGTTAAGTAGGTATTGTTTTATTTATAAAAAATTTATTAGCTTTATTCTTCTTTAAGATTTGAATAATCTTTAGCGGACGAACGTAACATTTGTCTTGCTTTTTTTATTTCAGATAAATTTTGTGTAATTGTATCATCTAAACTTTTAATTAACCCGTCCACATATCTGTGTGCGCGTTCTATAATATCTTTTGATTTGGCATTTGCTTCAGAAATAATATTTTTGGCGTTTGCGTTTGCAGCTTTTACTATTTCTGTTTGGCTTACCATAGTTTTTACTTTTTCTTCAGAAGCTTTTATTATGTTTTCTGCTTCTGTGTGAGTATTTTCCAAAATTTTTGTTCTGTTGCTAACTATTTTTTTAGCTTGCATTACTTCTGATGGCAATTTTAGCCTTATATCTTCTAAAATTCTTTTTACTTCTTTTGTATCAACAAATGCTTTTCCTCCGGAAAGAGGCAGTTGCCAAGATATTTCTAAAATATCTTCTAATTCATCTAACAAACGATCTATCTCCATAAATTTTCCTCCTAAAATTAATCTTTATTTAAATCTGAAACGTAAAGATTCAATGTTATAGTACCATATTTATATCTTTTTTGCAAAGAAAAATTTTTTATTTTTTCTGGGGCATCATATTCTGACTGAGTTTCAGTAATGATTATGCCGGGTTCGGATATTCTTTCGGTTATTAAATCAAGAGTTTTATGTAGTAAATCTGTGTTTTTATAAGGTGGATCTAAAAAAGCGATGTCAAAGTTTTGTTTGTTATTTTGGAAATATTTTTTTGCGTCGGTAGTAATTGCTTTTATATTACCGCTACATTTTAATTTGGAAATATTTTTTTTAATTAAATCTGTATTTTCTTTTTTTATTTCTAATATGGTAACATATTTTGCACCCCTGCTAAGTGCTTCTATACCTACTTGTCCTGTACCACCAAAAACATCTATAAAATTTTTCCCGATTATTTTAAATTGGAGAATATCAAAGATGGATTCTTTTATGCGGTCTTTTGTGGGACGTAAAAGTTCATTTTTGCTGGATTCTAATTGTATTCCTTTGAATTTTCCACCAATGACTTGCATAGTAAAACACCTCTTTTAATTAATTTTCCGAGTAGTTTTCAAGACTTATATTTTTAATAAGAATATCATTTAAAGGCATGTCTTGCTCGTTTACATTAGTATCTGATATTTTATTTATAGTTTCCATACCGTCAAAAACTTGCCCAAATACTGTGTGACCTTTTTTAGCGGTGTTATAATATCCGTCAAGGTGTGGGTTTCCACCATGCTCAGTATATAAATCCTTTATTTTATTTGTTATTTTAGACATATCTAAAGTTCCACCGTAATTTTGTGTGAATAGATCGGGGTTTTTCTTGTACATTTTATAATACTGTTCAAAATTATCCCAACCGGAAAATTTATCTGGGCTTTGATTATTAATGAAAAACTGACTTCCGTTTGTGTTCGGGCCACGGTTTGCCATAGCAAGTGCCCCTGTTATATTAAGCAAATTCGGGCTAAATTCATCTTCAAAATCTTCACCCCAAGTACTTTGTCCACCCATTCCTGTTCCTTCTGGGTCACCAGTTTGCACCATAAAGTCTTTAATTACTCTGTGGAATTTAACGTCATTGTAATATCCTTTTTTGGAAAGTTCTTTAAAGTTTTCTACAGCTTTGGGCGCTTCTTCAGGGAAAAATCTTATTTTAAAAGTTCCTTCGGTTGTTGTTACAACTGCAATTTCCTCTCCACTTGCCGGCTTTTCTAGTTGATATCCTACTTTAGAAGAAATTTCTTCATTTTCATTTGAATTATTATTGTTTTGTCCACAGCCTGAAAAAAATGTTAAAATACTGCTCATTAAAATTACCCCTAATATACTTTTTTTGATTTTCATTTTAAAAGTCTCCTTTTTATTTAAGTAATTCTGTACCTAATGCGTAATTATACTACTGTTTTAAAGAATATTCAACTGTTTGTTTTGGCTTTTTTTAAGCA
Organism: Clostridia bacterium; assembly: GCA_017431755.1. Classification (GTDB taxonomy): domain Bacteria; phylum Bacillota; class Clostridia; order Oscillospirales; family Acutalibacteraceae; genus UMGS1491. The sequence goes on along the minus strand of JAFRKM010000004.1, from coordinate 3,161 downwards.
CTCATTTTAAGGCCTTTGAATATAATAATAAAGAGGTTACTTAATATAAAAATTTAATGTAACTCTAAAATCCATGAAGTGTTTAAAGGAGGAATTTTATAATTATGTCTTGTAAGTCATGTGAAAAACAATATAATTATGAAGCCGAGGTATGTCCGGCAATGGGAGTTCAGGATGTTGTAGTTGGAGTACCGGTAGAAATTAAACCTTTTGCTAAAGTTGGTAGGGTAAAAACTGAATGCGTAGGTAAACCAATTATTAAAAGAGGGACTAAAGAATGCGAAGGCAAACCAAGATGTACATGTAAATTTACCGTAAGCCAAAAAATCAGAGTAGAAGTTCCGATGATTTTTGGCGCTAAAACTGAAATTGGTGAAGCCGGAATAGACTGTAAAAACTGTCCATTTGGCGAAGAATCTCACAGGCCGGTAAAATTGGCTAAAGAAGTTGCTGAAGAAGAGTATTACACAGGTATAATTGGATAAAATATACTAAATTGAAAAATTGCTTGGGCTTATAGTCCGGGCTGTTTTTCTTTTGCGGAGTATATTTTATGTTTTAATGCAAAAATTAAAAAGCAAAGGATGTTTTTAAGGGGGCAGCGAGTATTTTAAGTTTATTAAAATATTTTAAAAAAAGTTATGATAAGCCAAATGAAAAAAAGCAAAGCAAATCTAAAGAATTTTTTTCTAAATCTATTCAAAGAAATGTGCAGAAATTTAAATTGGAATTTGACAATAGCGCGGATTTATGCATAAAATATATAAATTTAGATGGAATTAGCTGTGCTGTGATAACCTTAGCGGGTATGGTAAATAAAGACACGGTTGCGATAAGCGTTGTAAACCCAATAGTTAATGCTTCTATAAAAGGTGAAGCCCCTCTTGAAAAATTTAATTACATTAAGGATTATGTTATTACGGCCGTTGACCAAACTCAGGTTTGTACTTATGAAGATGCATTTAATATGATAATGTCTGGTTTTGCGCTTTTTGCTGTTGATGGTTGCGATAGTATGATTGCGCTTGGGGTTCAAGGTTTTCCGGTTAGAGCCGTTTCAGAGCCATCTTCAGAGCTTATGCAAAGAGGTTCTAGAGAAGGTCTTGTTGAATCTGTAAATATGAATATGACACTTATAAGGAAGCGCCTTAAAAGTCCAAAACTTAAATTTGAAGTTGTTAATCTGGGGTATACAAGTCAGACTGCTGTTTGCCTTTGCTATATGACGAATAAGGTTTCAGAAAATATATTAAATAAAATAAAGGAAAATCTTTCTAAAGTAAATTTGGATATGGTGATGGAGGCGGGATATTTGGTGCCGTATCTTGAAGACGACGGGGATTTTTCTCTTTTTAGCAGTGTCGGTATGACGGAACGCCCCGATACAATTTGCGGTAAAATATCAGAAGGACGAGTTGTAATTTTAATTGACGGTACACCAAATGCGCTTATAGTTCCTTACCTTTTTGTTGAGTATTTTCAGCATTTGGACGATTATTCTATGCATACTTATTTTGCAACATTTACCAGATGGCTTAAATATCTTGCTTTTTTTATGTCCACACTTTTGCCTGGACTTTATGTTGGAGTAAGTACATTTAATCCGGAAATTTTGCCCGGACCAATTCTTAATAAAATTGCTTTAGCTGTAAGTACTACGCCATTTTCCCTTATGACGGAAACAATTTTCATACATTTAATTTATGAAATAATGCGTGAAGCCGGCCTTAGAATACCAAGGCCTCTTGGACACGCAGTCAGTATAGTGGGGGCACTTGTTATTGGCGAAACGGCGGTAAGCTCGGGTTTAATAGGGGGGCCAACGCTAATGGTGGTGGCGCTTACTGCAATTTCTTCTTATGTTATACCAAATCTTTATGAACCGATTTCTATTTTAAAATTTGTTTTTATAATTGTTGGCGGTTTGCTTGGAATATGGGGAATTATGATAATATTTACAGCGGTGCTTGTTAATATATCTTCCAAAAAATCTTATGGTATACCTTTTACTTCGCCGATTGCGCCATTTAAATTTTTTGCTATGAGAGATGTTTTAACAAGGTGCGGCTGGAGTTTTCTTTCTAAGAAAAACATAAAAGTCCAGGATTTTCCGGGTTCAGAAGTAAAGTAAAAATAAGGGAGAAAAATTTATGGAAAAAAGGCCATGCATTAGTTCCGGGCAAATATTTTCGATGCTTTTTATAAGCAAAATTGTAATAAGTATGACGTATGGTAGTTTGCTTATTGGGGATTCTGATATATGGGATCATCTTGTTTCGGCTGTGGTGTCTTTTATGCTAACATTTTTAATAATTTGGCCGATATATAAACTTTTTTCGATGGATGAAAAAATGAATATAATGGATAATATTTACGATTTGATGGGCAAATGTGGAATGATATTAATTTTTATTTATGTTGTTTATTATCTTGTAATTTGTTTTCATACGGTGGCGGTTTTTAATAATTTTATTTCAAATGCAGTTAATCCGCCGATTTCTATTACTTTTCTTACTTTTGTCCTTATAATTTGTGCATGCTATGGTTCATATAAAGGTTTAGAGGCACTTGCCAGAACGTCAACGTTTATTTTAATTTCAACGATTTTTTCGATAGTTATTTTGGGCATTTCACTTTTTTCATGTGTAGAACCAATTAATTTTACACCTTTGATGTATAGTGGCAATGAGTCAGTAAAAGAAGGCGTTGTATATATGATATCGCAAAGCCCTTGCGTCCTTGCGTTGGCAGTTTTATTACCAATGGGAAAAGGCAATAAAAAAACAGGCATATTTGTTTGGAATTTTTTAGTTTATTTACTTTTTGCCATGATAATAATTCTTATTATAGGTTCTATGGGTAATTTTGTTTATACGCAGCTTTTTCCGGTGTATACAGCAGCAGGAATAGGCAAATGTGGATCTTTTAAGCACTGAGATTCACTTTATTTGGGCGTTTGGATTTCGGGAATATTTTTAAAACTTTCTTTGTTTTTTATTTTGGCTTCAGAAGGAATAAAAAAAGTTTTTGGCGAAAAAGCAAAAAAGATTTCGGTAGTTGTTTTTGGAATTATGATGGCGTCTGTTTCGTGTTTCCCAAGTTTTTTTGATGTTTTGAAGTCAAGTGCTATTACATGGATTTTGTTTTATTTTTTGATGTTT
>JAFRKM010000025.1 GCA_017431755.1 Clostridia bacterium | reverse complement strand
TTTTTCTCTTTTTCATTATTTTCTTTTATCATATCTATTCTTTTCTTTTTATGGATATCTAGTTTTTAAATTGTTTTTATCATTGATTTTAATTTTCATCATCAACATGTTTTTTTATCATGAGTTTCTTTAACATCCTCTTCATTTTTAAATTTTAGATAAATAATAATTTTTTCATCATTATCAAAATTTTTTATCCTAAATTTTTGTTTTCTATATTTATTTTGAAATTTTTTTTATTAATCTAATTTTTTTCATTTTTTTACAGTTTTGCGATATATATTGAAATTCACATCATAAGTATGAAAAATTATCATAAGGTCTTATTTTTCTTATTAAATCGTCATATGTCCATAAATTTGAATTTAATCTATGAAAAAATAGTAAATTTTATATATAGAATTAAATAAACCTTTATTTGAAAAGTATTTGTACTAAATCTATCTATTTCTAAATTAAATTGATTTTATTAATTTTTTTTAGAAAATAAGTGTTTAAATCTTGTTTAAATCTTGATTTTTTCTTAAATTTGGGGTTTTTGAATATTTTAGACACTTTTAATTTTTCTTTTTGAAAATGATGATTAGAAAAATGAAAAATAGGTTTTTTATAAATATTTTTATATTTTTGAGGTGAAAAAATGGCAACTTTTAAAGGATTTGCAATGAAAAGACTCAATGAGATCGGTTGGGTAGAAAAAGAAGTACCAGAATGTGGACCATACGATGCAATTGTTAAACCAACCTGTGTATCCCCATGTACTTCAGATATTCACACTGTATGGGAAGGAGCAATCGGTGACAGAAGAGACATGGTCTTAGGTCACGAAGCAGTCGGTGAAGTTGTAGAAGTAGGTAGCCACGTTACCAAATTCAAACCTGGTGACCGTGTAATTGTTCCTGCTATTACCCCTGACTGGGATGACGAAGCTGCTCAAAGAGGATTCCCTTCACAAACAACCGAACCTCTCGGTGGATGGAAATTCTCCAACTTCAAAGACGGTGTATTTGGTGAAAGATTCCACGTAAACATGGCTGACGCAAACTTAACCTTCATCCCAGATGGATTATCCGAGGAAGGTGCTGTAATGTTAACCGACATGTGGTCTACTGGTATGATGGGATCCGAAAACGCTGACATTCCATTAGGTGGATCCGTACTTGTTATCGGTATTGGTGCAGTAGGTCTTTCAGCTATTGCTGGTGCAAAATGTTTAGGTGCAGGTAGATTATTCGCTGCAGGTACACGTCCAATTTCTGTCGAAGTTGCTAAAAAATACGGTGCAACTGACATCATTAACTATAAAAACGGAGCTATCGACGAACAAGTCAGAGACCTTACTGATGGTGCTGGTGTAGATTCAGTAGTTATCGCTGGTGGTAACTTAGAAAACACATGGGCAGAAGCTATTAAATCTGCAAAAGCAGGAGGAACCGTATCCAACGTAAACTACTTAAGTGGTGCTGACAACGTATTGATTCCACGTGTAGAATGGGGTTGCGGTATGTCCAACATCAACATTAAAAACGGATTATGTCCTGGTGGAGCAGTAAGAATGGAAAGACTTGCTGACTTAGCATTATGCGGTAGACAAGACCCTGAATTATTAGTTACCCACAAATTCAAAGGCCTTGAAAAAATCGAAGATGCATTACTCTTGATGAAAGAAAAACCTAAAGACTTAATCAAACCTGTTGTAATGTTAGACATTGACTAAGTTCAGTAATTGCCTAAAAATCGATGTTAAAAAAGTAATGGATTGATTTCCATTACTTTTTTTTTAAATTATTCTAATTATTTCAGATATTCTCGGAGGAAAAAATGAAAGTTGCAGTAATTGGCGGAACTGGTCCGCAAGGTTTAGGAATTGCAAAGAGATTTGCAATTGAAGGTGTTGCAGTTATTGTAGGTTCTCGTAAGGAAGAAAAAGCTTTAACTGTTGTAGAAGAAACAATTGAGGAACTAAAGGATTATGATTTGAACATTGTAGGGATGGCAAATGAAGATGCAGCAAAAGCAGGAGACATTTTAATCCTTACTGTGCCTCTTGCAGCTCAAAAACCTACACTTGAAGGAATAAAAGAATTCTGTACCGATAAAATTGTCCTTGATGCTACAGTCCCTCTTGAAACAGCTATCGGTGGAAAACCATTCCGTTTCATTGACTTAATGGAAGGTTCAGCTGCTGAAAGAACTGCAAAGATCTTAGATGGAACTGGTGCAAAGGTAATATGTGCATTCTGTAATATAAGTAACTCTCACTTATCCAATATTCCAAACGATATTGATTGTGATTGCTTGATTGCAGGAGATGATAATGAGGCTAAAGGAATTGCTACTGAACTTATCAATAAACTCCCAGGAGTTAGAACTATTGATACAGGAATTCTAGAGAAATCAAGAGTTATTGAAAAAATCACCCCACTCCTTATTGGATTAAACATTAAATACAGATCCCATTATGGAGGACTCAGAATCACTGGAATTCCAAAATTTGATGAATAAACTATTTAATCCATTTTATTTCTAAATTTATTAGAATAAATTTTTTGAATTAGTTTTTCTCAACCAAAGTTAAATATTTAGAAAATTATTTTCACCTCTTATTAATAATTTTCTAATATATTTAACTTTAAAATGAACAATTCTCTATTTATATCCCCATTTTTAGATATCTTTTTAACTAAAAAATTATAAAAATAATACATATTATTAGTTGGTGATTTTATGATAGTCGTATTAGCAAAAGCAATCCCAAAGGATGAAGAAGCTTGTGAAAAAATTGTAGAATTTGCACAAGACCTAATTGAAAACTCAAGAAAAGAAGATGGAAATGTAGATTACAACTTGTACAGCAATACTGGTGACGGAACATTATTGTTTGTAGAACAATGGGAATCTATTGAAATTTTAGGAGCTCATTTAAAAACTGAACATTTCCTTAAATTCGGAGGAAATATTGCAGATTTAGTTGCAGAAGATCTAATAATTGATGTTTTCAATGCAGAAGCACTAGATCTCTAATTTTTCCCCTTTTTTCATTTTTATTCTTCTTTTTTTTATTTTTTATTATTACTTTTATTTTTTTTTATTCTTATTTTTTAATTATTTCACTTTTTTTAAGT
>JAFRKM010000024.1 GCA_017431755.1 Clostridia bacterium | reverse complement strand
TTAGTGAAGAAGCCATTAACTTACTTCAAATGTGGTGTAACTCTCCTCAACAACTTAGAAAGATGGTTGGTATTATTCTTAATGCTAAAAATGCTGTATGCAAAGAGAATGAGGAACTTGGAGTATTCTTTGTCCTCGAAGAAGAAGCATTACAAGAAAAAATCCTTAATACTCTAAGACGCTATTTTAATGCCATTAGAACTAAAGAAAATAAAATAACCAATTACGAAAACTATTTATTTGGGTCAATGAAAAATATGTTTGCTGAATACTGGAATAATCAATCGCTCAAACAAAGATTAAACTCAAACGAAACAAATAAAGAGAACCTAAATATGGATGATTCTGTTTGGTCTAATTCTAATTATGAGAATGAAACCAGTCAAAATGATTTAGCTCGTCTTGAAAGAATTAAACTTGAAGCTCTAGCGAAAATCAATTCTAAAGCAACATGATTCAGAGTACTATTTTAATAAAAAAAGTGAAAATCAATAATTATTGTCACTTTTTTTATACTTTTTCAATTGGAGTAAAGGCTTCAATAACTTTTCCAATGATTTGAGTATTTTCATCTCTTGGAAGAAGAATATCAGGAAATAGTCGATTGCCTTCAAAATCTATATCATCATTCAAAGAGACAAGTCTAATATAATCATCTTCCACATAAACAGAACCGACTAACTCAACCAAAAAGTTTTTTACAAGAAAGTTCAAAAAAACAAAAAATGGGAAGAGTACGAAAAAGAAATTGAGAAACAACAAGCTGAATATGAACAAGTGATTTATTCAGTAGCAATGGAACCAGCACTCAAAGAAGCAATTAAAATAGCAGGAACGAAGAAAGGTAAACTTCAAGGCGGAGCAATGGCTGTTATAAGAGAAGCCTTAATAGAGCATTTCAAGAAGAATAAAGATTACTTTAACTAAAGTTATAGTTATAGTTTTATGTTAGAGAGGAGTCAACTCAATGAATAAACGCCAGCCATCAGAATGCTTTTAAAAGGCCTTAAAAGGCAAAATATGAGCTTATAGGACTATTCCAAGCATTAAAGGGAGTGAAAAATTCATTTTTCAATTTCTTTAGTGCTTTTTCGTTGGTTTGCTCAACGACAGGAACATTATTTTTTACTTTGTAAAAAATAGAGTTTATTCAAAACTCAAATAAAAAAGTCCGGTCTTAAATTTTAAAGCCCAAAAATTTCAGATCCGACTTTTTTATTGTTTACTCATCAGATTTTTCAACGGACTAAATTTCAAAGTCATCATCACGTGCTTTATGTTTTGGACTTTGATTTTTTTGATATGCTTCTAATCGCTGTTCTGATTTTTGATAATATTGAATGTTTTTATCGACTTTATATAAAGTATCTCGCAAATCATCACGTTCTTTTGTTAAGTTTTTAATGGTATCTCTGATAGAGGTATCTTCATAAGGTAACGTTTTTGTTGTTTCCACGTATTCTAAAATCTTTGTGTCTAGCTTGTCTAATTGATGTTGTGTTTCTTGATAGGTGGCTTTTAACTCTTCTCCTATGGTTTCAAAACTTCTATCAAAACCAAGCCCTTGACTGATAAAAAAATCGAACTCATGAAAGACTTGTTTGAGTTTGATATTGACATTGTCAGAATAAAGAGGGATATTTCCACTTTGTCTTTGTAAATTTTTAGCAACGGTTGCCCCAACCATGATTTTATGGTTTGCCGGACTTCTTTTATCAATATACGAAAAGCGGTCGCCCTTTTTAATAAATATTTTATATTGTCCGTTTTCTAATTTGTCAACACAGCGTGCAGGTATCTTAATCGTTGCTTCATTATCGAATGCAGTATCAATGGTTACAACTAAATCTTTTTCAGTTTCTTTTGTTACTTGCCAATGTTCAAGTAAAATTTCAATTTCTTTTTCTTGTCCTTTTTCTTGAATGTTTTCTTTGTCTTTCCAAAGTTTCACGACTTCATCTACTGAATAACCAATGGTATTTTTTTCTATCCGTTCTTTGAGATTTTCTTTTAAAAATTTATCATTTTTTAAACTTCTATCTCTAATTTTTTTGGTTTGCTCGCTTCCCTCTAAAAGATAAGTGGTATATTTTTTTGTGTCGTCCACTTTTAAATTTAAGGCTCTTGCTTTTGTTTTAAAATCTTCCCAAGTGTGAGAATGGTTCATTAAAAATTCAAGTTTGTTTTTAATCTCTTTTCGGTAAGAATTTTGAGCAAGATAGACCAAATAATTTTTGTGAGAGTGTCCTAATATTTGTTCAGGACGGACAATAAGTTTACAGCCATATTCTTTAGAAATGTTATCAGAAATTTCTTTCAATCGTTCCAAATCATTTTTATTTTGATGAAATTTATTTAAAGTTAAAGGGTCAGTTGCATTTAAAACAATATGATTATGCAGGTGTGGTTTATCGGTATGAGTGGCGATGATAAATTCCGCAGAACTTCCGAGATATTCTTTCATGGTTTTACAACCAATTTCATGAACTTGTTCAGGGGTTAAATGATCATCAGGCGAAAAAGATTGGACAAAATGATAACCGTAAATTTCATTTTTTCGTGGCTTGTTTTTTAAAGCGATAGCCATTGTTCGTGTCGCTAACATTT
>JAFRKM010000023.1 GCA_017431755.1 Clostridia bacterium | reverse complement strand
TACTTTTTTGGTAGCCGCTTTTTTTATTTATAAAAATATTTGAAAAAATTAAATAAATCCTTGATTTTTGAAAAATAATATGATATTATATATAAGTACGACTGCAAACGATATGCGTTGAAGCGGGAGGTTGCAGCATTTTTGCTGGTTTTTCCGTGGAGTATGTCCGATTTTAAACCGGGCGAAAATTTTAAAAGTTTTTAAATCAAATTACATATTGAAGTTTGCTTTAAAACATATTACTTTTAAATTTTCCGGGTTAAACTAAGGTTTATCCGCTTTTTATTTGAAGCAGATTTTGAAACACCCGGACGAGTTGACTATTTAAAAGTAAGCCGCCCACCACTAATAAATTCAGTAAGGAGGCGATTTAAATGGCAGTCAAAGAAAAAATCAGAATTAGAATTAAGGGTTATGATGTGAAACTTGTAGATGCAGCGTCTCAAAAGATCATTCAAACCGCAACAAGAACGGGTTCTAAAGTTTCGGGCCCGGTGCCGTTACCAACCGAGAAGCAAGTCGTAACAATTCTCCGTTCGGTTCACGTTAATAAAGACAGCCGTGAGCAGTTTGAAATGAGGACTCATAAGAGATTAATCGACATCTTAAGACCTTCAAACAAAACCGTTGATTCTATGATGAATCTTGAGCTCCCTGCAGGTGTTGAAATAGAAATTAAACTCTAATCAACGAACATGTAGATGGGGTCATGTTGGCAGAAAGTCAACCAATAACCTAAAATCAGGAGGAAAAAATCATGAAGAAAGCAATTCTGGGTAAAAAAATTGGAATGACTCAAGTTTTTGATGAAAAAGGCAAAGTCGTTCCTGTAACAGTTGTTGAAGCAGGCCCGTGCGTTGTGTCGCAGAAAAAAACTGTGGAAACAGACGGTTACGATGCAGTTCAAATCGGTTTTGGAGATTTAAGACCGAAACTAGTTAACAAGCCAATGAAAGGACATTTTGACAAGTCGGATATTGCACCGAAAAGAGTGCTTAGAGAATGCCGTTTTGACGACATCAGCACATATAATGTGGGCGATATAATCAAAGCAGATGTTTTTGCAGATGGCGACAAAATCGACATAGTTGGCACAAGTAAAGGTAAAGGATATGCAGGTGTTATTAAACGCTGGAATTTTAGACGTTTAAAAGAAACACATGGTAGTGGACCTGTTGTACGTAAAGGTGGTTCGATTGGTGCATGTTCAGATCCGTCAAGAGTATTTAAGGGTAAGAAAATGTCTGGACATCTTGGTGCGGAAAGAGTAACGGTTCAAAATTTAAAAATCGTTAAAGTTGATGTAGAAAATAATTTGATTGCAATAAAAGGTGCAGTTCCTGGGCCAAATGGCGGAATAGTGCTTATTTGCGATAGCGTTAAAGCTTAAGGAAGGAGGAATTGTAAATGCCTAATATAGCAGTGCTTGATATAGCAGGAAAAGAAGTTGGAAGTATTGAGTTACCTGATAGTATATTCTCGGTTACACCCAACAATTCAGTTATGCATGATGTAGTAGTAAATCACCTTGCAAATATGCGTCAAGGAACACAAAGTGCACTCACACGTTCAGAAGTTTCTGGTGGAGGAAGGAAGCCATGGAGACAAAAAGGAACAGGTCATGCACGTCAAGGTTCCATAAGAGCTCCTCAATGGAGACACGGTGGTATAGTTTTTGCGCCGAAGCCGCGTGATTACAGCTACAATGTAAATAAAAAAGTAAAACGTTTGGCTATGAAATCCGCATTTTCCAGCAAACTTCTTACAAGCGACATAATAGTTCTTGATTCTTTCCAAATGGAAGAATATAAAACTAAAACAGTTGCTAATGTTTTAAGTGCAATCGGTGTAGAAAAGAAAGCACTTATAGTATTGCCGGAATTAGAGGATAAAATTATTAAATCAGCAAGAAATTTAAAAGGCATAAAAACATCACAAGTAAATACACTTAATGTTTATGACATTTTGAATACAAATAAATTAGTAATACTTAAAGATGCAGTTGCTAAAATCGAGGAGGTGTATGCATAATGTTGGCACATGATATAATTATTCGTCCTGTTGTAACCGAAAAAACAATGACAGGTATGCCGAGTAAAAAATACACCTTTGAAGTTGCAAAAAATGCAAATAAAATTGAAATTGCAAAAGCGGTTGAAGAAATTTTCAAAGTAAAAGTTGCTAAAGTCAGTACACTTCACGTTAGAGGAAGATTCCGCCGTCAAGGCAAATTTTCAGGATATACACCATCTTGGAAAAAAGCCTATGTAACTTTAATGCCAGAAAGCAAAGCAATTGAATTTTTTGAAGGTATGATTTAATGAAGAAAAAATTAGCTTATTCAAATTTATTATTTTTATTAGGAATAATTTCAAGTGTTTGGCTTATTTTTGAGGGCTGGTTTAACGATAAAACACATGTTGGAGTTGGGATAACTCTTTTATGTAGCAATATTAGTTTTTTATGTAGTAAATATGAAAAGAAAAAAGCAGAGTAAGGGGGAGTCAGCCTCCGCAAAGCTTAACTTTTAAGGAGAGTGAATTAATTGGCAATTAAAAATTATAAACCGACCACAGCGTCAAGACGTAATATGTCGGTTACAGATTATTCAGAATTATCAAAAGTAGCGCCGGAAATAAGTTTGTTGCTTCCTATGAACAAAAAAGCAGGGCGTAACAGCTACGGCCGTATAACAGTTCGTCACAGAGGCGGCGGAAATCGTAGAAAATATCGTATTATAGATTTTAAACGTCAAAAATTTGATGTTCCGGGCAAAGTTTTGACTCTTGAATACGATCCAAACCGTTCTTCGCATATTGCACTCGTTGAATATGCTGACGGTGAAAAAAGATACATTATTGCACCGGAAGGATTAATGGTAGGCCAAGAAATTATGGCAGGAACCGAAGCAGATATTAAAACAGGTAACGCACTTCCGCTTTCCAGTATACCGGTTGGTACATTTGTTCATAATGTTGAACTTCATCCAGGAAAAGGCGCACAGCTTGCAAGAGCAGCGGGAAATATGGCTCAGTTAATGGCAAAAGAAGGGAAAATGGCACTTTTAAGACTTCCTTCGGGAGAACTTAGAAATGTTCCGGCTGAATGTATGGCATCTATTGGTCAAGTTGGAAATATTGACCACGAAAATGTAAAAATTGGTAAAGCTGGCCGTAAACGTAATATGGGCTGGAGACCGCAAGTAAGAGGTTCCGTCATGAATCCATGTGATCACCCGCACGGTGGTGGTGAAGGTAAATCACCGGTCGGACGTCCAAGTCCTACAACACCTTGGGGTAAACCTGCACTTGGTTATAAGACAAGAGCTAAGAAAAAAGCTTCAAATAAATATATAGTAAAACGCAGAAACAGCAAATAATTAGGGAAAGGAGTGCATCGCGTTGAGTAGAAGTTTGAAAAAAGCACCTTTTGTGCAACCGGTTCTATTAGAAAGAGTTAAAAAACTTAACAAATCCGGAGAAAAAAAGATTCTAAAAACATGGAGCAGAGCATCAACAATTTTCCCTGAATTTGTAGGGCATACATTTGCTGTTCATGATGGACGCAAACACGTTCCGGTGTATATAACTGAAGATATGGTTGGTCATAAATTGGGCGAATTTGCACCAACAAGAACTTTTAAAGGTCATGCCGGATCTAAAACAACAGCTAAAAAATAATTCTCGAAAGGAGTTGTAATCATGGAGGCAAAAGCACATTTAAGATATGCTCGCATTTCACCACGAAAAGTTTCTGTCGTTCTTGATTTAATTAGAAACAAACCTGTGGAATATGCTATGGCAGTTCTTAAAAACACAAGAAAATCAGCTTGTGAGTATCTTGAAAAACTACTTAAATCAGCTATGGCTAATGCGGTAAATAATTATCAAATGGACGCTTCAAATCTTTATGTTTCAGAATGTTTTGTATGTCCGGGGCCGATTTTAAAAAGAATTAGGCCTATGTCTAAGGGCAGAGCATACAGAATAGAAAAAAGAAGCTCTCATGTTACTATAGTTTTAAAAGAAAAAAATTAGTGGAAAAGGAGGTTAACTATGGGGCAAAAAGTAAATCCACACGGTCTTCGTGTTGGTGTAATTAACAATTGGGATTCACGTTGGTTTGTTAAGAAAAAAGATTTTGCTGATGCTTTGGTAGAGGACTACAAAATGCGTAAAATTCTTCTTAAAAAGCTTAGTGCGGCAGGAGTTCCAAAAATTGAAATTGAAAGAGATAGTACAAAAGTACGTCTTCACATTCATTGCGCTAAACCGGGTATTGTTATCGGTAAAGGCGGTACAGAAATTGAAAAATTAAAAGCATTTTGCGAAAAAATTATTAAAAAACCTGTAGTTATTAACATCGTTGAAATTAAAAATTCAGACTTAAATGCAAAATTAGTAGCTGAAGGAATCGCTATGCAGCTTGAAAAGAGAGTTTCGTTCAGACGTGCTCTTAAACAAGCAATGGGTCGTTCGATGAAATCCGGAGCAAAAGGTATTAAAACACAAGTTTCCGGAAGACTTGGAGGAGCAGAAATTGCAAGAACCGAACATTATCATGAAGGAACAATTCCGCTTCAAACAATTAGAGCTGATATTGATTACGGTTTTGCAGAAGCTGCAACTACTTATGGAATTATTGGTGTAAAAGTTTGGATTTATAAAGGTGAAGTTTTATCTAACACACCAAAAAAAGAAGTTTCGAAAGGGGGCAATAAAGATGCTGTTGCCGAAAAGAACTAAGTATAGAAAAGTGCATCGTGGAAGAATGACCGGACGTGCAACCAGAGGAAACAAAGTTTCTAATGGTGAATTCGGACTTCAGGCTTTAGAACCCGCTTGGATAACTTCTAACCAAATAGAAGCTGCTCGTGTTGCTATGACAAGATTTTGCAAAAGAGCAGGAAAAGTTTGGATAAAAATCTTTCCGGATAAACCGATTACTAAAAAGCCGGCCGAAACTCGTATGGGTAAAGGTAAAGGTTCACCGGAATTTTGGGTAGCTGTTGTAAAACCAGGAAGAGTAATGTTTGAAATTGGTGAAATTTCCGAAGAAACAGCAAAAGAAGCAATGCGTTTGGCAGCAAATAAATTGCCAATTAAATGTAAGTTTGTAAGAAAACAAGAAACGGATGGTGAGGTGTAATGAAAATTTCAGAAATAAGAAATTTAAATGAGAATGATTTAAAAACGAAACTCAAAGACCTTAAATCCGAACTTTTTAACCTTAGGTTTCAACTTGCTATAAATCAGCTTGAAAATCCTATGCGTATAAGAACAGTTAAAAAAGATATCGCAAGAGTACAAACAATTCTTCGCGAAAAAGAACTTAGCGCAGTCGCTGAGGCGTAATGGAAGGAGGATTTACTTTGAGCGAAAGAAATATGAGAAAAGTGGAAGTTGGAAAAGTTGTTAGTGACAAAATGGATAAAACTATAGTTGTTGCTGTAGAAGATAGTGTAAAACATCCACTTTATAAAAAAATTGTAAAACATACAAAAAGATTAAAAGTACATGACGAGAAAAACGAATGTCAAGTTAACGACAGAGTGGAAATCATGGAAACAAGGCCTCTTTCTAAAGATAAAAGATGGAGACTTGTAAATATCATCGAAAAAGCAAAATAAATTAAGGTTGATAAAACTAAATTTAACCGGTTAGGAGGAAGGATTAACTGTGATACAGCCTCAAACTTATTTGAAAACTGCCGATAACACGGGCGCAAAAGAAATTATGTGCATAAAAGTTCTTGGCGGAACAAAGAGAAAATATGCTGGAACTGGTGACGTGATTGTTGCTTCCGTTAAAAAAGCATCACCCGGCGGCGTTGTTAAAAAAGGTGATGTTATAAAAGCTGTGGTAGTTCGCACTGTGTATAAAGTTCGCCGTGATGATGGCTCTTATATAAGCTTTGACGAAAATTCAGCTGTAATTATCAAAGAAGATAAAACTCCAAAGGGTACACGTATTTTTGGACCTGTCGCAAGAGAACTTCGCGAAGATGGTTATCTTAAAATATTGAGTTTGGCCCCTGAAGTTCTTTAATAGGAGGTGTTTAGTATTGTTTAAAAAATCGAAAAATATTGCAGCAAATTCCGGAAAAGTACACGTTAAAACAGGTGATACAGTTGTTGTTTTAAGTGGAAAAGAACGTGGAAAACAAGGTAAAGTTGTTGCGGTAAGCCCAAAGGAAGGTACAGTTATTATTGAAGGTGTTAATGTTGTTTCTAAACACGTTAAACCCCGCAAAGCAGGTCAGGAGGGCGGCATAATTAAGACTGAAGGTGCTATGTATGCATCAAAAGTTCAGTTAGTATGCTCTCATTGCGGAAAAGGTACGCGTATCGGACATAAATTTATGGAAGATGGCTCAAAAAAACGCACTTGTAAAAAATGCGGAGAAGTACTGTAAGGAGGATATTAATGGCAAGACTGAAAGATTTTTATAATAAAACAGTTGCTCCTCAGCTTAAAGAAAAATTCGGTTATAAAAACGTTATGGAAATACCGAAAGTTGAAAAAATAGTTATAAATGTAGGTGCCGGAGAAGCTAAAGATAATTCTAAAGTTATTAGTTCAATTGTTGAAGATTTGGGAACAATTACAGGACAAAAACCTGTGGTTTGTACAGCTAGAAAATCTGTTGCAAATTTTAAAATTCGTGAAGGCATGAAAATCGGCGCAAAAGTTACATTGCGCGGTGAAAAAATGTATGAATTTTTAGACAGATTTTTTAATCTCGCACTTCCAAGAGTTAGAGATTTTAGAGGAATCAATCCGAAATCTTTTGACGGCAGAGGCAATTATAATATGGGAGTTAAAGAGCAACTTATATTTCCTGAAATTGAATACGATAAAATTGATAAAATTCGTGGTATGGATATTTCAATTTCAACAACTGCTAAATCTGATGATGAAGCAAGAGAATTACTAAGACTTATGGGTGCACCATTTGCAAAATAAGGAGGGATTATTGTGGCAAAAACATCATTAAAAGTAAAACAAAGCCGTAAACAAAAGTTTTCTACCCGCGAATATTCCCGATGCAGAATATGCGGAAGGCCGCATGGTTACCTTCGCAAATTTGGTATATGCCGTATTTGTTTTAGGGAACTTGCATATAAAGGAGAAATCCCGGGCGTAAAGAAAGCAAGTTGGTAAAGACTTAGCAAAGGAGGTAAATAATTTATGCAAATTACAGATACAATTGCAGATTTGTTAACCAGAATCAGAAATGCAAGCTCTGCAAAGCACGAAGTTGTTGAAGTACCATCTTCAAATATGAAAAAATCAATAGTAGAAATACTTTTTGAAGAGGGCTACATTACAAAATTCGTTGTATCCGAAGACGGAAAACAAGGTATGATTAAAATTTTTCTTAAATATACCGAAAATAAAAAACCCGCTATTACCGGACTTAAAAGAGTTTCAAAACCTGGCCTTAGAATTTACAGCGATGTAGAAAATATGCCTAAAGTTATGAAAGGTCTTGGAATAGCAATTGTTTCCACATCAAAAGGAATTATGACAGATCGCAAAGCCAGACAGGAAAACGTCGGCGGCGAGATACTCGCATTTATTTGGTAAAAGAAGGGGTGACAAAAAAGTGTCAAGAATTGGAAGAAAACCCATAAATATTCCCGCTGGAGTAGATGTAAAATTAAACGACGGCGTACTAACGGTAAAAGGTCCCAAAGGTACTCTTACTTATAATGTTCATCCAAAGATGAATGTTGAGATTAAAGATAACGTGATTGAAGTAACAAGACCTAATGATCACAAAGAATGCAGAGCACTTCATGGTTTAACCAGATCTCTTATCAGTAATATGGTTGAGGGAGTTACAAACGGTTTTAAAAAGGAACTTGAAGTTAACGGTGTTGGATATCGTGTGCAAAAGCAAGGAAAAAATCTTGTCATGAATTTAGGATATTCTCATCAGGTTATTGTTCCGGAAATAGACGGAATTACAATTGAAGTTCAGGGAAATAAAATTGCCGTTTTGGGTCCTGACAAACAAAAAGTTGGCCAATTTGCAGCGGAAATACGCGAAAAACGTGCTCCGGAACCATATAAAGGTAAAGGAATTAAGTATGTTGACGAAGTAATTCGCCGCAAAGAAGGTAAAACAGGTAAAAAATAATTAGGAGTGTGAATTAATATGGTAAACAAGGCAGATAAAAATCAGGCCCGTTTGAAACGCCATAAAAGAGTGCGCGGTAAAATACAGGGCACATCAAGTCGTCCACGCATGAATGTTTTCCGCTCCAGGAGTAATATTTATGCTCAAATTATTGACGATGTTAAAGGCACAACTTTAGTAAGTGCATCATCAATTGAAAAAGATTTTAAAGAATACGGTGGTAATAAGGACGCAGCAAAAAAAGTTGGTCAAATTATTGCAAAACGTGCTCTTAAGAAAAAAATTAAAGATGTTGTGTTTGACCGTGGTGGATATATTTTCCATGGTCGTGTAAAAGAATTAGCAGAAGGCGCCAGAGAAGGCGGACTTAATTTTTAATGTAAGAGGAGGGAAAGACTTTTGGCTAGAATTGATGCTTCAGTACTTGATTTAAAAGAAAAACTCGTAGCAATAAACAGAGTTTCTAAAACTGTAAAAGGCGGACGTATTTTTAAATTCGCAGCTCTTATGGTTGTTGGAGATGGAAAAGGAACAGTTGGATTTGGAATTGGTAAATCTGGAGAAGTTCCGGACGCAATTCGTAAGGGAATTGAAGATGCTAAGAAAAATCTTATAAAAGTTTCTCTTAAAGGAAACACAATTCCACATGAATTCATTGGTGAATATGGAGCAGCCAGAGTCCTTATGAAACCCGCTGCACCTGGTACCGGAGTTATAGCTGGCGGACCTGTTCGTGCGGTTGTGGAATCTGCAGGAATTAAAGATATTCGTACAAAAGCTCTTCGTTCAAATAACCCATGTAATGTTGTAAGAGCTACAATTGAAGGCCTTAAAAGCCTTAGAAATGCCGAAGAAGTAGCTGTGCTTCGCGGAAAAACTGTAAAAGAAATATTAAAGTAAAGGGGTCAGCAAAATGGCAAATATAGAAATAAAACTTGTTAAAAGTTTAGCTGGCCGCAAAAAAAATCATATTGCGACAGCTAAATCGCTGGGACTTAAAAGAATCAACGATGTTTCGGTTCAGCCGGATAATGAAGCAACTCGCGGAAAAATTCAAGCGATATCTTATCTGGTTGAAGTTAACGAAAGTAAATAAATGCTTATAATGCGTAATGTTCGCAGGAGGTGAATTAAAGTTGGAATTACATGATTTAATATCTGTTAAAGGTTCAAAAAAGAAAGCTAAAAGAATAGGCAGAGGGCATGGTTCAGGCTGGGGCAAAACCGCAGGAAAAGGCCATAAAGGGCAAAATGCAAGGTCCGGTGGTGGTGTGCGCCCAGGTTTTGAAGGTGGACAAATGCCTCTTCAAAGAAGAATTCCAAAAAGAGGGTTTAATAACATTTTTGCTAAAAAAGTTGTAGCCATTAATGTTGGTGAACTTGAAAAATTCGGAGAAGGTTCCGTAATTGATGTTAATGAACTTATTAATATGGGCCTTGTAAAACGTAAATTTGATAAAATTAAAATTTTAGGAAATGGCAACATTACCAAGAGTTTTACAGTTAAAGCACATTTCTTTTCAAAATCTGCGGCTGAAAAAATTGAAGCTGCAGGCGGAAAGGCTGAGGTGATCTAATTTGATTAAAACATTAATTAATTCATTTAGAGTGCCAGAACTTAGAAAAAAGATATTTTTTACATTGTTAATAATGGTAGTTTTTAGAATAGGTTCAGTAATACCAGTTCCGTTTTTGGATGTTAATGCTCTTTCCGGAATGATGGGAAGTTTAGCAGACGGTGGAGCGATTTTATCGTACTTAGATACACTTTCGGGTGGTGCATTTTCACAGGCTACAATTTTTGCAATGTCTGTTTCGCCGTATATTACTGCATCAATCGTTATGCAGCTTATGACGGTGGCATTGCCGGCGCTTGAACGTTTGCAAAAAGAAGGCGAAGAAGGGCGCAAAAAATTAACGGCAATAACTCGTTATTTGACAATTGGTATAGGACTTTTACAAGGTGCAGGATTTTATGTATATTTAAAAAATGGTAATTATGGTGGTCAACCAATCGTTAAATATACAGAAGGCTTCGAAGGTGTTTTTACTGCAATAGTAATAATCTGTTGTTTTACTGCAGGAACTGCACTTATGATGTGGCTTGGTGAACAAATTAATGATAAAGGTGTTGGTAATGGCATATCAATCCTTATGTTTGCAGGTATCGTTTCTAGAATGCCAAGTTTAATTAATCAGTTAGTAAGGTATATTCAAATGGCTATAAGTAATCCGGAATATTTTGGTAAATTCTTTATTTATGTACCGTTGTTTGTGTTAATGTTCTTCTTTATGATGTGGGTTATTGTGTTTATGAATGATGCTGAAAGGCGTATTCCAATTCAATATTCCAAACGTATAGTAGGCAGAAAAATGTATGCTGGTCAAAATAGTCATATACCGCTTAAAATAGGTATCGCAGGAGTTATGCCAATAATTTTTGCAAGTTCTATTTTATGGGTTCCGCAAATTATAAATTTCTTTGCTCGCCCAACAGGTGTTATGAAGAATATTTTAGACGTATTAAAGGTTAATAGTCTTGGTTATACAATTGTATATTTCTTCTTAATACTTATGTTTGCATATTTTTATGTTGCAATTACTTACAATCCAATAGAAATGGCAAACAATTTAAGACAAAGTAATGGTGTTATTCCGGGTATCAGACCGGGCAAACCAACATCAGATTTTCTTTCGAAAATTTTGTCAAAAGTTACATTGCTTGGAGCATTGTTCCTAGCGTTTATCGCACTTTTACCAATTGGATTTTCAAACTTAAGCTCGATGCACCAACTTTCAATGGGTGGTACCTCGATAATAATCTTGGTAGGGGTTGCGCTTGAAACAGTAAAACAAATGGAGTCTCAGCTTATGATGAGACATTATAAAGGATTTTTAGATTAATTTTATTGGTGAATTTAGTTTTTCGCCGAAAATTCGTTAAATTATGTAAGGAGTTTAGTAATGAACATTATACTTTTAGGGGCACCTGGTGCTGGAAAAGGAACTCAAGCAGAAATGATGTCAAAACATTTTAAAATTCCTACGATTTCGACGGGAAATATTATAAGAGAAGCGTTGAAAAGCGGCTCTGAGCTAGGCCTTAAAGTTAAGTCTTATATGGATGCAGGAAATTTGGTTCCTGATGAAGTTGTTATTGGAATAGTAAAAGACAGAATAAGTCATGAAGATTGCAAAAACGGGTTTATTTTGGATGGATTTCCAAGAACTTTAGCTCAAGCCGAGGCGTTGGATAATTCTAATGTAAGAATAGATAAAGTTATTGATATTGAAGTTGATGACGAAATTATTTATAAAAGAATGGTCGGGCGTCGTGTTTGTGACAATTGTGGAAAAACATATAACGTTAATTTAGATGGTGCAAAACCAAAAGTTGACGGAAAATGTGATGATTGTGCAGGCACCCTTGTTCAACGTATGGACGACAAATTAGAAACAGTAAAGCAAAGACTTAAAGTTTATTATGACCAAACTCATGTTTTAAAGTCTTATTATAGCAAACAAAATAAAATTGCTGTGATAGATGGTTCTAAATCTCTTGACGAAATAAGATTAGAAATAAATAAAATATTAGAGGCACAGTAATGATAATTTTAAAGTCGGTTCATGAGATAGATTTAATGAAAGAGGCAGGTAAGATTTCTGCAAGAGCTTTGCAGCTAGGAGGAAAAGCAGTTGAGCCCGGAGTAAGTACAGAATATATTGATAATCTTATTTATAAATATATTAAATCTCAGGGCGCTATTCCCTCGTGCTTGGGGTATGGTGATTTTCCAAAAAGCAGCTGCATATCTATTAATAATGAAGTCGTCCATGGCATACCCAACAAAAAGCGTATTATTAAAAATGGAGATATTGTCAGTATTGATTTGGTGGCATGTTTAAATGGATTTCACGCAGATAACGCTTGGACTTTTCCTTGCGGGGATATCACAAAAGAAGATAATAATCTTTTAGATGTTACCAAGGAAAGCCTTTTTGAAGGAATAAAATGTGCAAAAATTGGCAATAGAATTGGAGATATTAGTAATACGGTTCAAAGGTATGTTGAAGCACGTGGCTACTCGGTGGTACGCGATTTTGTCGGCCATGGAGTGGGTGCGTCGATGCATGAAGATCCCTCGATTCCAAATTATGGAAGGCCCGGTCATGGAGCAAGGCTTGTTAAAGGAATGACTATTGCAATTGAACCTATGGTAAATGCCGGGAAAAGCGATGTGGTAGTTTTAGATGACGGTTGGACAGCTGTGACTGTAGACGGAAAAAATTCTGCACATTTTGAACACACTGTTGCAATTACTCCGGAAGGTCCGTTAATTCTTACGAATCCATCGTAAAAAGGCGGTGTTTAAATGCAGATTGAAAAAGGAACAGTAGTTATTTCGAAAGCTGGACATGATAAAGGTGATTTTCAGGTTATAATTAGTTTTGATAAAAATTATGCTTATGTGTGCGATGGAAAATTTAGACCGCTTGAAAAACCTAAAAAAAAGAAATTTATTCATTTAAAAATAACAAATACGGTTTTAAATGAAAAAAATCTTCAGACTAATAAATTGATTCGTAGTAGTTTAAAATTATTTAATCGTTGAGAATTATGCAAAATTTTTTCAATTTTAAAGTAGAGGTGGTAGAGTGAGCAAATTGATTCTTTTGATTAAATAAAAGGTGTCAAGAGTTTCAAGCTCCTTAATTATGTCAAAGGAAGATGTTATTGAATTAGAAGGCAAGGTTGTTGAAGTTCTTCCAAATGCGACTTTTAAAGTAGAGCTTCCTAACGGAAAGGTTATACTTGCGCATATATCAGGAAAACTTAGAATGAATTATATAAGAATCTTGCAAGGTGATACTGTAACGGTAGAAATTTCACCTTATGACTTGACAAGAGGTAGAATTACTTGGCGTTCTAAGGGTGAAAAAAATACAGACAAAGATTCTGAGACAGCCGTAAAACAAAACTATGATGAAGGAGGCGAAAGTAGTGAAAGTTAGACCTTCTGTAAAGAAAATATGTGATAAATGTAAAATAATAAAAAGAAAAGGCAAAGTAATGGTGATTTGTGAAAATCCCAAGCATAAACAAAGACAAGGATAAAAATATTTATTGGAGGTGGCTTAAGAATGGCCCGTATATCAGGCGTTGATTTACCAAGAGACAAAAGAATAGAAATCGGTCTTACTTATATTTTTGGTATAGGAAGAACAACAGCTAAAAAAATAATTGAAAAAACTGGAGTTAATCCAGACACGAGAGTAAGAGATCTTACCGAAGAAGATGTAGCAAAACTTAGAGCTTGCATCGATAAAGAATATCAAGTTGAAGGTGATCTTAGAAGTAATATTGCATTTGATATTAAAAGACTTATTGAAATTGGTTGTTATAGAGGAATCCGTCATAGAAAAGGACTTCCTGTAAGAGGGCAAAGATCCAAAACAAATGCAAGAACCAGAAAAGGTCCCAGAAAAACAATGGCAAACAAAAAAGGTTAATTAGTGAAGGAGGAATAATTTAATGGCAGTACAAAGTGGCTCCAAAAAAACTATCCGCAGACGTCGTGATAGAAAAAATATCGAACGCGGAGCAGCACATATTCAATCTACTTTTAATAACACAATTGTTACAATAACAGATATTGAAGGTAATGCAGTATCATGGGCTAGTGCAGGTGGACTTGGATTTAGAGGCTCTAAAAAATCTACTCCATTTGCAGCTCAAACCGCAGCAGATACAGCAGCTAAAGCAGCTATTGAACACGGTATGAAAACCGTGGAAGTTTATGTAAAAGGTCCTGGGTCAGGTAGAGAAGCAGCAATTCGTGCTCTTCAAGCAGCAGGACTTGAAGTTAACATGATAAAAGATGTTACTCCAATTCCACATAATGGTTGTCGTCCGCCAAAAAGAAGACGTGTTTAATAATAAGGAGGTGTAATATATAATATGGCAAGATATACAGGAGCTGTGTGCAGACTTTGCCGCAGAGAAGGACAAAAACTTTTTTTGAAAGGTGATAGATGTTATTCCGGTAAATGTGCGATTTCCAGACGTTCATATGCACCGGGGCAACACGGTCAAGGAAGAAAAAAATACTCTGAATATGGTCTTCAATTACGTGCAAAACAAAAAGCAAGACGTTACTACGGAGTTTTAGAAAAACAATTTGCTCATTATTTTGATTTAGCAACTAAAATTAAAGAAGGTAAAAAAGGTGAAAACTTACTTGCAATTCTTGAATCACGTTTAGATAACGTTGTTTACCGTTTGGGTTGGGCAAGTTCAAGAGCTGAGGCCAGACAATTAGTTGTTCACAAGCATTTTAATGTAAATGGTCACAAAGTTAATATCCCTTCTTTATTAGTAAAAGTTGGTGACGTTATTAGCATTGATGAAAAATCTAGAGATAACGCGAAAATTAAATCTATTATTGAAGCTAATGGTTCTAGAATTGTTCCAAAATGGCTTGAGCTAAACAGCGAAAAATTTGAGGCTAAAAAAATAGCTATGCCGGCAAGAGAAGATATCGATCTTGACGTTGAAGAAACCCTCATCGTTGAATTGTACTCCAAATAATATTGATTTAGATTTTTTAAATGATATTTATTTGGAATTTGTTTCACTAGTTTTTATAATGTCAGGGAGGATATAATGATTGAAATTGAAAAACCAAAGATTACTCTTCAAGAAGAATCTGAGGATAAAAATTATGGTAAATTTGTGGTAGAACCGCTTGAAAGAGGTTTTGGAAATACTCTGGGCAATAGCTTAAGAAGAGTGCTTCTTTCTTCTTTGCCAGGGATTGCTCCAAGCAGTGTGAAAATTGATGGTGTTATGCATGAGTTTTCAACTATACCGGGTGTAAAAGAAGATGTTACTGAGATAATTTTGAATATTAAAAGTCTTTTGGCAAAAATTCATAACGAAGATTCCAAAGTGGTTGAAATAGACGCTGTTGGCCCGTGCGATGTAACAGCAGGAATGATTATACACGATAGCGATGTGGAAATAATTAATCCGGATTGCCATATAGCAACTTTGGGCGATGGTGCAAAACTTCATATGGAAATAACGATTGATAAAGGCAGAGGATATGTGTCGCTTGAAAGGCATAAAGCAAATAATTCTAATATGGAAATTGGAGTTTTAGCTGTTGACTCAATTTATACGCCTGTTGTTAAAGTAAATTATAACGTTGAAAATACACGTGTTGGTCAGATTACTGACTACGATAAACTTTGTTTAGAAGTTTGGACAAATGGTGTGGTAAGCGCAGAAGAAGCAGTATCATTAGCAGCAAAAATTCTTATAGAGCACCTTAATCTTTTTGTGTGTCTTTCAGAAGTTGCTGAAAATACAAATCTTATGGTGGAAAAAACTGATGATGTTGCTCCTGCTAATTTAGATGTAAGTATCGATGAACTAGAACTTTCTGTAAGATCATACAACTGTTTAAAAAGAGCTGGAATTAATACAGTTAAAGATTTAACCAGCAAAACAGAAGATGAAATGATGAAAGTAAGGAATTTAGGTAGAAAATCACTTGACGAGGTAGTTGAAAAACTACATTCAATGGGATTGGAATTTGCAAAAATATGCGAATAATTGACTATAAAAGGAGGTAAAAATATGTCAGGTAAAAGAAAACTTGGTAGAGCAACAGCTCACAGACTTGCAATGCTTAGAGCGTTAGTAACTTTTCTTTTAGAGCACGGTAAAATTGAAACAACCGTAACACGTGCTAAAGAAGTTCGCTCTTTAGCTGAAAAAATGATTACAATTGGAAAAGTTGACAGCCTTCATAATAAACGTA
Source organism: Clostridia bacterium (assembly GCA_017431755.1). GTDB lineage: Bacteria > Bacillota > Clostridia > Oscillospirales > Acutalibacteraceae > UMGS1491. Next base: position 6,334 of record JAFRKM010000023.1, on the reverse strand, counting down.
TGGCTTTTTCATTTATTACTAAAAAAGATGTTGCCAGAAATCTTTTTGAAAAAATTTCTCCTAAATATGCTGATAAAAATGGTGGTTACACAAGAATAACAAAACTTGGACCCAGGCGTGGAGATGGCGCAGAGATGGCAATTATTGAACTTGTTTAATTAAAAAATAAATTTGCCTATGCCAGATTAATACTTTTGGTATAGGCAAAAAGTGTTTTAAAAAATATTTAGGATTAAGAAAGGTGGGAAACAGAGTTTTTTGCTTAACTTTTAAGCGGTGACTCATTAAAATTATGGATTTAATGTTATTTGTAGCGATAGGCTCATTAATTTCTCTTTGTTTCGCAAGCTTTTTATTTAATAAAGTCCGCAATAGTTCAGAAGGAACAGATAAAATGAAAAAAATAGCAAGTGCTATACGAAAAGGCGCCGATGCTTATTTAAAACGCCAATATAAAGGTGTTGCAGCGTTCTTTGGTGTTGTGTTTGTAATTTTATTTGTTCTTTCATTTTTAGGATATTTAAATCATTTTGTTCCGTTTGCATTTTTAACAGGTGGATTTTTTTCAGCACTTTCAGGATTTATTGGTATGAAAACTGCCACAATGGCAAACGGCAGAACAGCTGCAGCTGCTGAAAATGGTCTTAATAAAGGCCTTAGAGTGGCATTTTCAGCCGGTGCGGTTATGGGATTTGTGGTAGTAGGTCTTGGACTTTTAGATTTATCAATTTGGTATTTCTTTTTGAAATATTGGTACACTTCAGTTGAAGTGATAAAAAGTGAGCCTTTAATGATTCAAAATATTACTTCAAATATGCTTACTTTTGGTATGGGTGCATCTTGTATGGCGCTTTTTGCAAGAGTTGGCGGCGGAATATTTACAAAAGCAGCAGACGTTGGAGCAGATTTAGTTGGTAAAGTTGAAGCTGGTATACCAGAAGATGACCCAAGAAACCCGGCAGTTATAGCAGATAACGTTGGTGATAACGTTGGTGACGTTGCGGGAATGGGCGCAGATCTTTATGAATCGTATGTTGGATCTATTGTTTCTACAAGTGCTTTGGCAGTTAGTGCAGGCCTTGGAATGAAAGGTATGGCTGTGCCGATGCTTTTAGCAGCACTTGGTGTAATTGCTTCAATTTTTGGTACATTTTTTGTTAAAACCAAAGAAAATGCAACTCAAAAAAATCTTTTAAAATCACTTCGTTTAGGTACATACATTAGTGCAGGAGTTATTGCTGTTGCTTCATATTTTGTAATACAAAATTTACTTCCGCAGTATATTGGTGTGTTTTATGCAGTTATTGCTGGACTTATTGCTGGTGTACTTATTGGATTTACAACTGAATTCTATACTTCCGATACATATAAACCCACAAAAGCACTTTCAAAAACTTCAGAAACCGGTTCTGCAACAGTTATTATCGGAGGGCTTTCTCTTGGAATGAGTTCCACAGTTTGGCCCGTTATTATAGTTGGTGCGGCTGTTCTTATAAGCTTTTTTGCTTGCGGGGGCACTGTTGATAATATTTTAGGATTTAATCGTGGCCTTTATGGAATTGGTGTTGCAGCAGTAGGAATGCTTTCGACACTTGGAATTACACTTGCCACAGATGCATATGGCCCAATTGCAGATAATGCAGGAGGAATTGCTGAAATGGCAGAAATGGGAGAAGAAGTTCGCGAAAGAACAGATGCACTTGATTCCCTTGGAAATACAACTGCGGCAACCGGAAAGGGCTTTGCAATAGGTTCTGCGGCACTCACAGCATTAGCACTTATTGCAGCATATATTTCAGAAGTTAAACTTTTATCGCCAAAAACAGTGTTTAATTTAAATATTACTAATCCACCTGTTTTAGTAGGATTATTTATTGGTGCAATGATACCGTTCTTATTTGCGGCTCTTACTATGGAAGCAGTTGGAAAAGCAGCTCAAAGTATAGTCCTTGAAGTAAGACGCCAGTTTAAGTCAATCGCAGGACTTCTTGAAGGAACAGCTGAACCTGATTATGGTTCTTGCGTGGATCTTTGTACACGTTCTTCTCAAAAACTTATGATTTTACCAGCTATTTTAGCTGTAATTGTTCCTATAGTTGTGGGACTTGTTTTGGGAGTTAATGGTGTTGCAGGATTTTTGGCAGGTACTACTATTACGGGATTTGTTTTGGCTGTAATGATGTCAAATGCCGGTGGCGCTTGGGACAATGCAAAAAAACATATAGAAGCAGGAAATCTTGGTGGAAAAGGTTCAGATTGTCACAAAGCTGCTGTTGTTGGAGATACTGTAGGCGATCCTTTTAAGGATACTTCTGGTCCAGCAATTAATATTTTGATTAAGCTTACTTCTATGGTTTCAATAGTTTTTGCAGGACTTACCATAGCGTTACATTTGTTATAATTTTTAATTTATTTACATTTTGGAAAAAATGTGGTATAATATAATCCTAGTACCCCCTTTCCTGGATTAAATTCTGGGATTGTTGCTAAAATGCATAAGGGTAAATTTAGAGAGGTGTAAAACATGTTATTAAAAGAAGAAAAAACTACTATTATTGGTAATCATTCAAGACACGAAGGAGACACAGGTTCTCCCGAAGTTCAAATTGCTCTTCTTACAAAAAGAATTAATGATCTTACCGAACATTTAAAAATTCACAAAAAAGATCATCATTCCAGAAGAGGACTTTTAATTATGGTAGGTAAAAGAAGAAACTTGCTTAACTATTTAATTAAAAAAGACATTGAAAGATACAGAGCAATTATTGAAAAATTAGGCATTCGTAAATAATTTGCCAAAAAATTTATTAATACAAGTGGTCAAAAATTTGACTACTTGTTTTTTTATACAAATTATATGATAAAAAAATAAATTTTTCTTAAAAATATAATTATTTTATTTTTTAAATGGTATATAATAGAATGTGGTAAGTAATAAAAGGATTAATAAAAAAATGGAGGAAGCTAATGTTTGAGAATTATAAGGTATTTAAAACTGAGCTTGCAGGAAGAGACTTAGTAGTGGAAACAGGAAAATTTGCACAGCTTGCAAATGGAACCTGTATGGTAAGATACGGTGACACTTGTGTAAATGTTGCTGTAACTGCATCAGAAAAGCCTAGAGATGGTATTGATTTTTTCCCGCTTTCTGTGGATTTTGAAGAAAGACTTTATTCAGTGGGTAAAATTCCGGGTTCGTTTTCTAAAAGAGAAGGAAAGCCTTCTGAAAAAGCAGTTCTTGCTTCAAGGGTTATAGACAGACCAATTAGGCCACTTTTTCCAAAAGATATGAGAAATGATGTGTCAATTGTATGTACGGTTATGTCGGTTGATGAAGATTGTTCGCCGGAGATAGCTGCAATGATTGGTGCATCTATTGCAATAAGTATTTCTGATATTCCGTGGGATGGACCCATTTCCGGAGTTTTTGTAGGCCTTGTTAATGGTGAAATAATAATAAACCCCACTGCTAAGCAAAGAGAAAAATCTGATTTGTCACTAACAGTTGCTTCAACAGAAGATTTAATTCCAATGATTGAAGCTGGTGCAAACGAAGTTTCTGATGAGAAAATGTATGAAGCTATTTTACAAGCTCACGAAGCTAATAAAGAAGTAATTAAGTTTATAAAAGAAATAAAAGCACAAATCGGTAAAGAAAAATTCACATATGAAAGTGCTGAACCGTCAGCAGAAATGTATGAAGAAATTAAGAATTTTTCTATTGAAGATATTAAAACAGCTCTTTATACAAATGATAAAAACGTTCGTGATGAACGGTTAGATCCAATTTATAAAAAAGTTCATGAAAAATTTGATGAAATTTACCCTGAATGTGAAAAACAAATTGATGAATGCCTTTATAAGACTCAAAAATATGTAGTAAGAAGATGGCTCCTTGATGAGCAAAAACGTGTTGATGGACGTAAAATGGACGAAATGCGGCCTCTGGACGCTCAGGTGGGGCTTTTACCCAGAGTACATGGTTCAGGAATGTTTACAAGGGGTCAAACTCAGGTTTTAACTGCTCTTACATTAGGGCCAATAAGCGATGAGCAAATTTTAGACGGTATTGACAGTGAAGAAACTAAAAGGTACATGCATCACTATAATTTTCCTTCATATTCTGTTGGGGAAACCAGACCTAGTAGAGGCCCAGGTAGACGTGAAATTGGACATGGGGCTCTTGCTGAAAAAGCACTTGTACCAGTAATTCCACCTGTGGAAGAGTTTCCATATGCTTTGCGTTTGGTGTCAGAAGTTCTTTCTTCTAATGGTTCCACTTCTCAAGCATCTGTTTGTGGGTCAACGCTTGCTTTAATGGATGCTGGTGTGCCGATTAAAGCACCTGTTGCGGGTATTTCTTGCGGACTTATTACCGAAGGCGATAGATTTATGACAATGGTCGACATACAAGGTCTTGAAGATTTCTTTGGAGATATGGATTTTAAAGTTGCGGGTACTCATAAAGGAATTACTGCAATTCAAATGGATCTTAAAATACATGGACTTACCAAAGAAATAATTAAAGAAGCTTTAGAAAAAACTCATAAAGCAAGAAATTATATACTTGATGAAGTAATGCTTAAAGCAATTTCAGAACCGAGAAAAAAACTTTCAAAATACGCTCCAAAAGTGTTAACAACATCTATTCCGATAGACAAAATAAGAGATGTAATCGGACCTGGTGGGGAAATTGTTCAAAAAATTTCTGCAGATTATGACGTTAAAGTTGATATTGAAGATGATGGAAAAATCTTTATTCTTGGTCTGGATACTTACAATTGTCAACAGGCTTTAAATGTTATAAGAAATATAGTAATTGAGCCGGAAGATGGTGCAGTATATAAAGGTAAAGTTATTAGAATTATGGATTTTGGTGCATTTATTGAATTTTTGCCTGGTAAAGAAGGACTTTGCCATATTTCTCAAATCTCAAAAAGACGTATAAATAAAGTTTCTGATGTTTTGTCGGTTGGCGATGAAGTAACTGTTATGATTACAGAAATCGATTCAAAAGGTCGGATAAATCTTTCTATGAAAAATTTTAATGACTAACTCTTGAATGCCTGTTCTTAGGAGGTTTTGAATATAAAAAAATTTAAAAGTTTTGGGTTATTTATAGGTATATTTTTTGGATTAGTATTATCTATAATATTGTTTTTAATTTTTTCTGCAAAAGAAATAATAAAAGTTTCTGTAATAATTCCGGTTTATAATACAGAAAAATATTTAGACGAATGCTTAAATAATATGGATAGCCAAACGCTTAAAGAAATGGAAATAATATGTGTAAACGACGGCTCAACGGATAATTCTCTTGAAGTGCTGAAAAAACACCAAAAAAAAGATAAGCGTATAAAAATAATAAATCAAGAAAACGCAGGAGTGTCTGCTGCGAGAAATGCAGGAATAAAAGCCGCGAAAGGTAAATACATCGTGTTTGCTGATTCGGACGATTTAATACCTGCATATGCTTATAAAAAAGCTTTTGAATGTGCAGAAAAATATAATGCAGATATTGTTCAGTTAGGTAACATTTGTTTTGAAGACGGCGAAAAAATGGATTTAAATTCATTTTCTTATGATGATTCAAAAATAGAAGTTTATACCCGTGAAAAGTCAGAAAATCCTTATGATATGCTAAAGGTAGAGATGACTTCTATATGGAATAAAATTTGGAAAAAATCATGGCTTATTGAAAATAATTTGTTTTTTAAAGAGGGTATAAAAATAGCAGAAGATGGTTTATTTAATATTATTGCTTTTGCCAATTTAGACAGACTTGTTCATAACAATAATATTTTTTATTGTTATAGGCAAAATCGTCCGGAATCTGTTCTTAGTAGATCTAATGCTAAAAAAAATCTTGAAAATGGAATTTTAAGTGCGCCGGAACTTATAAATAATAGATATAGATTTAATTTTGATAACAGCGATGAATGGGTAGTTAATAGCATTTTAGATTTTTCTTTTGTAAGAATTACGGAGCATTTAACCGATGAGAAAGATAAAATATATTTTGCTAAAGAATATTCTCAGATTATTGAAGATCAACTGGTTAAAGGATGTGGGGTATCTTTGAATTCAGAACAACAGAAAAAAATTGATATTTTGAAAAAAATTGCCGAAAAACGGTCCTAGAAATATTAAATGATAAACGATTAATTATAGCGAGGAAGGTTTGAATGAAAAAAAATTTTAAAAAATATTTTTTGATGTTTGCTAGTTTTGTAATAATATCAATTGTAGGTTTAGTTTTTTTTAAAAAATTTGGGCCTAAAAAATATCCTTATAAAATATAGGTAGTTATTCATGTTTATAACGAAGAAAAGTA
>JAFRKM010000022.1 GCA_017431755.1 Clostridia bacterium | reverse complement strand
TGTTGACAGTGGTGGACGCGTTGAAAAATTCCAAAAACGTTTGGCAGTTTCAAAAGTCTAATTGCACATTAATTTTAAAAAATAGGCGGCGCATTTTAGCGTTGCCTATTGTGTCAGTGTGGTGAAAATATTGCAGTGGTACAAAACAGTTGCTGAGTCTGGATTTTTTGTAGAAACAGAGAAAAGATCCAAGTTTATTTCGTTTGTCTTTTTTGTAGAAAATAAGGATCAAGTTCAAAATTATTTAAAAGAAGTTAAGGCCAAATATCACGATGCAAAACACCATGTTTATGCATATAAACTTGAAAAAAACAACTTGGAAAAATTTAGTGACGATGGAGAGCCGTCTGGCACAGCGGGCATGCCCCTTTTAGGTGTAATAAGTAGCTATGAGCTTAGTAATGTGCTTGTTATTGTAGTCAGATATTTTGGTGGAATTCTTTTGGGAACATCTGGACTTAGAAAAATGTATATTTCCGGTGGGTGCGGCGCTATTGAGAACGCGAAAATAGAAAAAAGGGTTCTTTGCAATAGTATTGAACTTAAGATGAATTATAGTGAATATAGTAAAGTTTTAAATGCTATTAAAAAGTGTGGCGGTACTATTATAAACACTGATTATGAAGATGATATAAAACTAATATTTTACATAGAAAAGGATAAAACCAATGATATTTTAAAGAAAATTTCCGATATAAAAAATGGAGATAATGACTTTAAAATAATTTCAGAAGATTTTATGTCTGTGCCCGATTAAATAAAATTGGTGGTGAATAAAATAATGTCTATTAGAGAAGAAATCGAGGAGCTAGAGGCAAAGACGCTTTGTAAAGATGCGGCCCTTTCAAAAAACACTTTGGGGCGAAAAGTTTCCGAAAGGCCCTGTGAGATAAGAACGGAATTTCAAAGGGACAGAGACCGTATAATTCATTCAAAATCATTTAGAAGATTAAAGCACAAAACGCAAGTTTTTATTTCTCCAAAAGGTGATCATTACAGAACTAGACTTACTCATACCCTTGAAGTTTCGCAGATTGCAAGGACTGTTGCTAGAGCGCTTAAATATAATGAAGACTTAACTGAAGCAATAGCACTTGGACACGATGTGGGACATACACCTTTTGGGCATGCAGGCGAAAGTGCACTGAATGATTTATGTCCTTATGGATTTAAACACTATGAACAGGGAATAAGAGTTTTTTCGGTGCTAGAAAAAGAAGGCAAAGGCCTTAATTTAACAGAAGAAGTTTTAAATGGAATAGTATGTCATACAAAAGGTGAAGAAGCTTTTACCGCCGAAGGAAGAATTGTTAGACTTTGTGACAGAGTTGCATATGTGAATCATGATATAGAAGATGCCATAAGAGCTGGGGTTTTAGATCCTAAAAATATTCCGCAAAAATTTATAGAAATTTTTGGAAATAGATTTTCTGAAAGAATAGACACAATGGTTAAGTCTATAATTGAAAACAGTACCGGAAAAACGATAAAGATGAGCGATGAACTAACAAGTGTTTTTAGTGGTATTCACGATTTTATGTACAGCGAAGTTTATTTAAGTAAAGACTCTTTTTCTCAGGAACAAAAAGTGCCGTTTATAATAGGGCTCCTTTATAAACACTACAAAACATACCCAAATAAAATGCCCGATTACATACAAAAAATAGCTAGAGAAGATAGCTTGGAAAGAGCCGTTTGTGATTATATTGCTGGTATGACAGACGATTATGCTGTTAATGTTTTTAAAGAAATATTTATTCCTAAATCTATAATTTCATTTTAAATTTTTTGAAAAGGTTATTTTTTAGGTGGTGAAAAATTGAATATTTCCGAAGAATTTATAGCTGAACTTAAAGAAAAAAACGATATTGAAGAAATCGTTTCCGATTATGTTTCGCTTACAAGAAAAGGAAAAAATTTAATGGGTATTTGCCCGTTTCATGCCGAGCGCACGCCGTCGTTTTGTGTATACCCCGCAAACGGTTCATTTTATTGTTTTGGTTGTGGTGTAGGTGGAGATGTAATTACTTTTCTTAGGCTTGCTGAGCATTATGATTATATAGAAACGGTTAAATTTTTATCTGAACGTGCGGGTATGAATTTTGAAGTTAGCGAAGAAGAGGACGAGTCTCACAAAAAGAAACTCATTATATATAAAATAAATCGTGAAGCAGCAAGGTTTTATCACAAGTGTCTTTTTACTCCTGAAGGGGAAGAAGCGCTTAAATATCTTAAAAATCGCGGTATAACCCTTAAAACAATAAAACGTTTTGGCTTGGGGTATTCACCAAAATCAAGGTTCGCACTGATAGACTATTTAAATAAAAAAGGTTATAATAGTGAAGATGTAGTGTTAGCAAATTTAGCATTTAAAACTCGAAATTTGAAAGAAAAAGATAGATTTTGCAACAGGCTTATGTTCCCGATAATAGACGTTAGAGGTAATGTAATTGCATTTGGCGCCAGGACTATGGGCAATGATATTCCAAAATACATAAACACATCTGATACCCCGGTATTTAAAAAAAGTAGCAATTTGTTTGCACTTAATTTTGCAAAGAATTCAAGCCAAGAATCTTTTATTTTAACCGAGGGGTATATGGATGTAGTTTCGCTTCATCAAGCCGGGTTTGAAAATGCAGTGGCAGGGCTTGGTACAGCGCTTACGCAAAATCAAGTTAAGTTAATTTCACGTTATACAGATAATGTTTTGGTTACTTATGATTCTGACGAGCCGGGGCAAAAAGCAGCAGCAAAAGCTATATCGATGCTAAAAGATAGTGGAATAAATGTTAAAGTAATAACTATTCCAAAGGGTAAAGACCCCGATGAGTTTTTGCATACACAAGGAAAAGATGGAGCAGTTAGATTTAAAAATCTTATTGAAAAATCAGAAAGCGATACGGAGTATAAACTTTCTAAAATAAAGAAAATGTACAATAGCGGTTCGGATGAAGATAAGATAAATTATTTAACAAACGCTGCCAAAATTTTGTCCTCTTGCCAAAGCCCAATTGAGCGCGAAGTATATGCCACAAAACTTAGTTTGGAAATGGGTATAAATAAATCGGCATTAATTATACAAATAGAAAAATATATGAAACAAAATCTGAAAAAACAGAAAAAAAAGGAATTTAAAAATTTGGAAAAAATAACTTCTGCTTTAAATGACAAGATTAATCCCGAAAAAAAAGAAAATTTAAGAGCAGCTGTTGCAGAAGAATCGCTTATTTCGTACATAGTGAATAATGTAGATAAGGCATCTGATATATTTTTAAAAATATAAACAGAGGATATAATTACAAATTTTAATAGGCGTGTTTTTGAGTGTGTTAAAAATATTATACAAGAGGGTAAAAACCCCGATATAACTTCAATTTCTGCAAAAGGTGATTTTAATTTTGAGGAGATTGGGCGTATAACTAAGATTATTTGCAGTTATAACTCTCATCTTGTGAACCAAAAAACTGTAGATGAGTATATAAATATTATATTTGATGAAAATAAAAAAATAAAAGTGAAAAATGTAAAAGAACTTC
>JAFRKM010000021.1 GCA_017431755.1 Clostridia bacterium | reverse complement strand
GATTGAAAAATATGGGTACGATAAAATAATCAGCCTATTGAAAAAAGATTATTCACACAAAAATTACGACGATGAAACCAGGCAGACTTACAATGAATGGGTAAAGTATTTAAAAGCAAATCAAAATTAATTTTTTCAAAATAAAACCTCCAGCCAAAATTATGACTGGAGGTGTTTTTTATAAAGTATTCAAGGTTTTAATTTTTCTTATACTTAATTACACTTTTCATCACAAATAATCAATTTTGATCTATTTACCACGGGAAACTCATTTCCTATCCAAAAGAACTCTCCGTTTTCGTCTGAAACACAACTATCATCTATAGCATCAAACCCCAGCATTGCCGCCATTAATCCATAGTTAGTAATAAATGATTTATTTATACTATCTTCTATGTCGCCAAAAGGCATCATTTCGCTTGCGACAAATTCATCATAATGTTTTGCTACTATCAAATCTTTTATAATCTCCATTTCCAAATGATTAGTAATTTTAGCATCATCTGAATATGTCATTTCAACTATACATGAATCCTTTTTCCCATAAGTATATCTTTCAGCATACTCACGGTCACTAGTTGTATAAATTGCATCTCCACTAAATCCATTACAAAAATATGAAAAATTTTCATTATATTTTAAAGCATCACCATATTTTTTCCCAACCATCCCTCGATAAAGTGCTTTTTTATTTTTGCACTCTTTATCAAAATCAGCTTTCGAAACAAGTTTAGGCTTTGCTACTCCATAATTTTGCATAAACTCATTAGCTTTTTTCTTATATTCGTCCAAACTATTTACACCATTTATCATATTTTTAAAACCGTTATATATTTCATCCGCTTTTTTAGATTTTTCTGCTAAATCTTCTTTATCAACTTCTATAATTTTTTTGCCTAACCGTAAATCATAAAGAGAACCAGAACCATCCGTTTTATAATTTTTATTTTCCGGATCAACTAATATATTACTCAAAATATGACAATATTTAAACGCATTTTCATCTATATTATCTACACTGCTCGGTATACAAATTGTTTCAAGTTCCTTGCATAAACAAAACGCACCATCTTTTATACTTTTTAATGAATCTGGTAGCACTATTTTTCTAAGCCTATAACACCTTGCAAATACATCTTTTTTAAGTTCCGCTAAGTGTTTAGGTAATATTACTTTATCTAGCATCCTACATCCCGAAAACGCATTCTCACTTATGTCCATAACCGTATCAGGCATATCTATTTCTTTTAATGAGTCTGAATTAATTTTATGAATCCTATCAACAGTTTTTCCATTTATTGTACCAGGAATTGATATTTTTTCTATATTGTCACATAATCCAACCACCATATAGTTACCGTTTTCATGAGGTTGATACCTAACACCATTCTCAACTATAATATCACATGCATTCGCAACATTTAATAAACCAAAATTACCAAATAATAGTACAATTACACAACTTAAAACTATAATTAAAAATCTTTTCTTAGACATACTTTACCTTTTTTAATAATAACATTATGGTACGCCCGGAGGGATTCGAACCCCCGACCTTTTGGTTCGTAGCCAAACACTCTATCCAGCTGAGCTACGGGCGCATTTAACCACTGCATATAAGGTTATCATATTTTTTAAAAAACGTCAAGTGAAAAATTAAGCGTTATAATTATTTGTATTACTGTTAATAATTAATTTTATAAGAAATTTATTTTTTAGTGGAAAATTTTCGAATAATGTGTTATTATACATTCGATAATTAGTATTACCTCATCAAAAAATCAAGGAGCTGAATAATATGGACTTTACGAAACTTAAAAAACTAAAATTAAACACAAAAACAAAATGGATAGTTTTTCTTAGCGCAATTGTTGTGGTTATTATAGCAGGAGTTTTTCTATATCAAAAAAGCACAACCAAAGTATTCACTCAACAAGAATATGTTAAAGAAGTAATTATACAAAACGATAATTTTAATAATTTACTAGATGAATTTTTAGACCAAGTAGCGAATTATAATGGAACAGTGGAATCAACTAAAAAAATCGAAGAAACCGCAAGCAGATTTAACACTTTCTATAACGGGCTTGAAACCAAACTAAAACCACGCGTACCAAGCTCTTCAAAAGATCACTATAATAAAATGCTTGATGCTTACAAAACTTACTTAGATGCAATTGAAATGTACAAAAAAGCTCTACCGAAAAAATTATCCGACGAGCGAAATCAACTTCTTTCTGACGCAAGAAACAAATTAAACGAAGCTAAAGAAACCATGAAAAACTTAAAATAATCATAAAACAAAAAGGCGATAATTATCTATGATTTTAAAAACCAACAATATTCAACAAATAATACTTATAAACATGTTTCTGATAATTCTTTGGCATTTAATAGTGCTATTCGTGTGCAGAAACATAAAAAGTAAATCGTTTTTTTCTCCTAAAAAATTTATTTATGTACCAAAAAAATGGGAAGAAAACGGTAACTTTTACGTTAAAAAATTAAAAATCAAAAAATGGAAAGACAAACTTCCACAATATGTGGCAAAAGATGGTTTTTCTAAAAAAAATTTGCAATCTCTTACAAAATTATCGCCTGAATATATAGAAAGATTCATTTTGGAAACCTGCAGAGCAGAGTGGAATCACATTATGTGCTGCATGTATTTTGTGATTTCTTTCATTATAAATTCCTTTTACTATGGAATAATATTCTCAGTAATTCCAGTTGTTGCAAACGTTCCTTTTATTTTTATTCAAAGATACAATCGAATCAGGCTTTTAAAGCTAAAACACCGAGCCAAAGCCAACTTTACAAAAGAATTTTTAAATCCCACTTGATTTTTTCTCATAATATGTTAAAATTATTTATGTAATATTTTTGCGGAGAGGTGTCCGAGCTGGCTTAAGGAGCACGATTGGAAATCGTGTAAGTCGTTAAAGCGGCTTCGGGGGTTCGAATCCCCCTCTCTCCGCCATTTTTTATCTTATTTTATAAAAGGTGAAATTAATATGGAAAAACATTTTTGTGTTTCGGTTTATGTTTTTAATCCAAAAACCAAAAAATTCCTAATGATAAAACATAAAAAAATAGGCAAATGGCTAGAACCCGGCGGACATATTGAATTAAACGAAGACCCTGAAGAAGCAGGGCTAAGAGAAGTTTTTGAAGAAACGGGAATTAAAGTTAAGTTAATAGGAAAAAGATATCCCAGAAAAGAAGATTATATAACTCCAATTGCAGTTCAAAAAAATGTTATTAAAAAAAATCACACACATATAGATTTTGTATACCTTGCGTATCCCTTTGAAAATCAAACCGAAGTTCAAAACACCACCGAAACAGATGGCTTAAAATGGTTTGATTTAGAAGAAATATTAGATGAAAATTTTGATACTTTTGAAAATGTAAAAACTGTATGCAAAAAAATTTTTGACGAACATAAAAATTAATATAAAACAATAAAAAGTAGCTATATATAGCTTTGCCGGTCAATATATAGTTTCAAATTTTTTATGCGAAATTTTATTATTAAAATCTTGCAATTAATCGCGTATTTATGTTTTTATATACTCATATAATACTTTGATATATGAAAAAGGAGGAATATACTTTGTGGAATTCTATTATTGTAATATCAATTTTTGGCACTCTAGGGCATTTCATATATGAAATGAGTGGCCATAATAAATTTATAGCATTATTTGCCGCGGTTAATGAATCTACGTGGGAACATATAAAAATTGCTCTAACCCCAAGTTTGCTTTGGGGATTATATGATGGATTTATATATGGAGAAAAGCCAAATTATTTTGCTGCAAAGTCCCTGAGTTTACTTGCGATAATTATATTAATACCACTAACATTTTACGCATACAAGGCGGTGCTTAAAAAAACTTTTCTTGCTTTAGACGTTATAATATTTTATATTTCTATAATTTGCAGCCAGTTTGTTTTTAAGTATTTTATCAATTTGCCACCAATGGGTTTTATCTTTGAGTATTTAGGTACAATATTATTATTTGGAATATTCGCCTGCTATATGGTGTTTACTTTACAGCCACCTAAAAATTTTATATTTGAAGACCCTATTTCAAAAAAATATGGCAAAGAGGGCCACACGGATAACTAAACTATATTTATAAAAAATTCAACAATTAATAGTAAAACTTGACATATTTTTATTTTATGCTTATAATTTAAATACCAAAATTAATGGAGGGATTTTTATGGTATTTATTTTAGTATTAGTAGGTTTAGTCGTAATTTTAGCAATATGGATAATTTCAGTTCAAAACAAATTAGTCTCGGTAAATGAATTTTGCCAAAACTCTTTAAGCCAAATCGGGGTGCAACAGCAAAGCAGATGGGATGCACTTACTTCACTTTATGATTTAACAAAAAGTTATTCATCTTTTGAAAGTGAAACACTTTTAAAAGTAATTTCTGCACGCAAAAACACAACCGGTAACTCTTCTGCCGGAGATATCGAATCACAAGAAAAATTGTTAACACAAGGATTTGCAAGTATAAACGCATTAGCAGAATCATACCCTGATTTAAAATCAAACAGCGTTTACACAAAAACAATGGAAGATGTAAACACCTATGAAAATAACGTTCGTATGAGTCGTATGGTTTATAATGACAGCGTAACAAAACTCAACAGAATGGTTCTAAGTTTTCCAGGTTCTTTAATTGCAAGTTTATTACACTTTCAAAAAAGAGATTACCTTGAAGAGGTTAAGGGAAAAACAGAAATGCCAAGTTTTAATAAATAAAAGTCTTTTTTAACAAAAGGAGGCTTGCAACGTGAAAAAAACAATCGAAAAACTATTTCTGTTACTGAGTGTTTTAGTGTTTAGTTTTTTTCTTAAT
>JAFRKM010000020.1 GCA_017431755.1 Clostridia bacterium | reverse complement strand
CATCGGTCTGCTCGATGACAGGAGCAGTCAGATTGAAAATCTGAAATATATTCAAATTATTTTCCTAAGGGCGCACTTACATACCATGAAAATCATGGTATAAATTGCCAATATTTTAGATTAAACGTGTTGGAAAAACTCGCTTTGCTCATGTAAATAAAAACGTTATAAAGTATTATAGCGAGCTTACTATGTGTGTATACACATAGGTTAAAAAGTAATCATCTTCCACTCGGTAACAACTAAAATTTACATTTTAGTTTGTTCCTCGTTTCAGACGATTCTTTTTATTTTTGGGGCGTTGCCCCAATCCCCAAGCAAGCAAAAAAAGACAGTTTCCTGTCTCTTTTGTTCTTGTTTTTTCGCAAGTGGCACAAGCTCAAAAAAGCTCCGCCGGCAATTTCATTGAGAGCATTTCATGCGGAGGCTCTGCCGTGCTTGTCAGCATGACTTCCTCCTCGGAAAGAGCAAGCGTCGCACGCTTATCTGTATAAAAAACTATCGATAAACAATCATAGCAGAGCAATAAAAAAATGTAGGCCTATATTGAACTTCCAATACTTCAAAATTATTGTCATTTAAATAATCAATAAAATTATTTACTTTTTTCTGAACTGATTTTTCACTAAAAACACTAGCTATAATTTCAACTTTCATAACACCTCTCCTGTTTCTGGATTATATTTTTTCTGACTATGACGATTTGAGCGTAAATAAGAATTTAAAAATATGGTTTGACTTCTGACTGTAGGAAACCAATCATCGAAACGTTCTGATACTGCATAATCGACTAAATCTCTATATTCAGAACATCCAGTTTCTTTTATCCATTCTATAACTTCTTGTAAAATAGAATCAGTATCAACTCCAATATCTGTTAAATATTGTCTATATTTAAACCCATTATGAGCAACAACATCGCTTTTATTATACTGATATTTTTCAGGATTGTTTCTGTGCCACAAATATTGAACTGCCCCTTGTAAATTTTTTGTTTTTACAGGCTCTGGTGCATTTAACATTTCAGAAATTTTTAATACTTGCTTATAACTTTTTTTATTTGAAAAAGAAATTATTATATGCCAATGTGCCTTTTTCGGTTCGTTTGTTGTTTCGTTAATATCTTTATCATGCAACGGACTCTCAATCCATTTTTCTCCAGTTTCGTCTAACAATGTTCTCCAATTTTCAGGAGCAGACTCTGGATAAACAACCCAACTCCAGTTTCTAACTGGGTCATTTTTTTCTAGTTTTTTTTCTGTCATATGCTATAATATTCCTAACCGTAAATATACTAGAGCCATTCGCCGTGGCTCTTTTTTTATTTTCTAGAATTTTCCGCAATCCATAAACTAACAAGAGCAGATTTACTAATTCCCATTTCTTTTGATATAGTTTCTAATTCTTCTGCTTTGTCCAACGACAAAGTTAGCAAAACTCTTTTTTTCTCTTCTGCCATTTTTTACTCCTTCAAATTTCAGTATATCTTATTATATCATAATATTCTTTTTTGTGCTGTTTTGATATATATTAGTATCAATTTTGACCAAGTTACCAAATCTTTTGAAATTCCGTGGTCAAAATTGACCCTTGTTATCACTGGGCTAGAGGGCATTTTGACCAAATTACCAAATTACCACATAGGGGGGGTCGTAGTACCCCCCATTTTTCCAAATTCCAAATTTTTTTCAAAAATTTTCCAGCGCTACCGCTCGGCAAAATTGCAAGCAATTTTAAAACCATGAGGGAATTTCATTCCCTCAAACTCCCTTGAGCCTCCTCCGACCGAAATAAGGGGCGCTACGCTTATTATTTCATTCAGTCATCGGCTTTCATAATCTAACAGCGAACCTGATTAGCTACAAGGGACGCTACGCTTAAACCCTTTCCGCAAATCAGAACCCCTGTTTTAACGATTATGCCGATAACTAAACGAAATAAACGCTAAATCCTCTTAGAAACGATTTTAAGCCCGTTACAGCCCTTTAATTAATCCTGAGTAAATTTATCCGTACGGTTAGTCAAAAATGCTTAAAACCCAAAATATGACCTTCTAGGGACACTAAAACAAGAAGTATGTTATGATAATTTAGTAAACTTAAAGGAGTGATACAATCATGGAGCTAATCGTAGATATTTCATCAATGGCCTCAGTAGTTCTTGTTATTATATTAATTTTTAAATATCAAGAAATAATCAATCTTAAAAAATCCACTAAAATAATAATTCTTTTATTGTGTATTACTGTGATCTGCGCTAATTTGTTGAATTATATTGATTTTTATCATGGGTTCATTAAGGGACTGAATTCCTAATTCATATATTTAATATGTATGCCTTTGATATAAAATTCTAGTACTATTCAAAACAAAAATAGGACTAAACAAAAAAGTTTAGTCCTATTTTTGTTTTCCTCATCGGTCTGCTCGATGACAGGAGCAGTCAGATTGAAAATCTGAAATATATTCAAATTATTTTCCTAAGGGCGCACTTATATACCATGAAAACCATGGTATAAATTGCCAATATTTTAGATTAGACGTGTTGGAAAAACTCGCTTTGCTCATGTAAATAAAAACGTTATAATATATTATAGCGAGCTTAGTAAGTGGATATACACTTACGGTAAAAAGAATCATCTTCCACTCGGTCACACCTAAAATTTACATTTTAGTTTGTTCCTCGTTTCAGACGATTCTTTTTATTTTTGGGGCGTTGCCCCAATCCCCATAGTCTATTTTTTTGTTGTTGCCAAAGACAACTTCTTATACAGGTTTTTAGGGTTTAGCACGACATCAATTTATTTGATGTGTAAGTGCGCCTTTAAGATTTTCTTTGGGTTTTTTTCATTGCCATTTTTAAAGCAATGCGCACTTACACACCACTCCAAAATTGGGTGGTTTCTGTGCTTAAAAAAATGTATCAGAAGTCGGCTAGCCGACAACAAAAAAGGGCGCTCATTTTGAGCACCCACTTCCCATTTTATAATTAATTTTGTATCTCACCAGTCTCTTTGTTTATGTCCTCTCTGCCGTACTTACGTTCCGGATAAACGGCATCGAAGTATAATAACGAAGTATAATAACTTACTAGACTTTATTTCATAAAGGTAAGGTCTGTCTGACGATTCCTGCGGAAAGCTTTGGCAACTGCAGTTGCCAAAATGGGGCGTTTGCCCCAGACCCCAAGCAAGCAAAAGAGACGGTTGCCCGTCTCTTTTGTTCTTGTTTTTCTCGTCCCTCGAAAAAGCTCCGCTGGCAATTTCATTGAGAGCATTTCATGCGGAGACTCTGCCGTGCTTGTCAGCATGACTTCCTACTAGGAAAGAGAAAGAAGCGTTAAACGCTTGAATATTCCTTTAATATTTTCTAAAAATTAAAGGAATAAACGTACAAATAGCCATCGTAAAAATGAAAATAAGAAACAAAATGCACAAATAAACAACAAGACACTACCAAAAATATCAATTGCTGACAATAAACGAAATGAATTATCAAAAGCTATTGAACCAATAAATTTAAATAAAAAACCCAAAACACCTATAAAAATACCTAATCGATTAACAAAATTTAGCGATTTTCCTATATTTACAACTTCATCATCTTTATTTTTTTCTTTGTTTTTTTTATCATCTTTATAAACAGCAATCCATGCGAACACAAATATTAATGTGATAACTATTAGTATAAAATTCATTAAATCAACTCCTAATTTCTTTTATTCTCTTTTTGAACTTTTTCAAAACTTCCATGTCTTTTAGACCTTATATATGCATTTAAGAACACTGTTGATTGATTAACAATAATATCGTACCAATCATCAAATCTTTCATTCCTTGCATACCTTGCTAACTCATGAAATTCAGTACAACCTGTTTCGTCAATCCAATCTTGCATTTCGGCAAGTAATTTAATTTTGTCTCCACCAGTAGCTGTTAAATATTTTCTTATATCAGCTCCACCATGAGCAATAATATCACTTGGTTTATACTGATATTTTTCTGGATTATCCAAATGAGCAAAATATCTTATTTGTCCTTTAGCATTCTTCATAACTTGAGGATTAGGACAATTAAGTTTACTAGTTATTTCTAATATTTGCCCATAACTTTTTTTACCAGAAAAAAACAAACCAATATGCCAATGCGCTTTTTTTATTTCTCCGTCAGGATTAATATCTTTATCATGTAGCGGACTTTCAACCCAAGGAATATGATAATCATCTAAAATATCACGCCAATTTGCAGGCGCACTTTCAGGATAAACAACTAAAGACCAATTTCTAGCTCTGCTGTCTACCTTCTTTGCTTTTTCATCATCCATATAGTATAATTACCTTAACTAAAAAAACTTAGAGAGCCATTACCAGTGGCTCTTTTTTATTTTTCTTCGAGCCCTTTCCGTTCATAATCTTCTCTGATTAAAACAGCAAACAGCCCTGATTTACTTAATCCATAAAATTCGGTCAACTCATCAAACTTAGACGCAATTTCCTCCGTCATACTTATTTGCACTCTTTTTTTTTCTGTTGCCATTTATTTTCTCCATATTTTTATGTGTATTAGTGTACCACTTTATCGCAATAGTGTCAAGTTTATACACATTTAGTCGTTTTTGACCATTTTTTTTTTTTTTTTTGGTCAAGAAAAAAAACCTTTTATACCAAGGGTTTAGGAGGTGTGATTTATGTTTTGACCAATGACCTACTAGGGGGGGTCGTAGTACCCCCCCATTTTTTCCAAATTCCAAATTTTTTTCAAAAATTTTCCAGCGCTACCGCTCGGCAAACTTGCAAGCAATTTTAAAACCATGAGGGAATTTCATTCCCTCAAACTCCCTCGAGCCTCCTCCGACCGAAATATACGGGCGCT
>JAFRKM010000019.1 GCA_017431755.1 Clostridia bacterium | reverse complement strand
ACCTCAAGCCCATTACCCTCTTGATGCACTCCAAACCTTGCGTTTGGGGCTGGCCCCGCCGAGGGAGTCCTTCCAAGATTGGAAGGGTTGGGAAGGTTGATATAAGAAAAGAGCCTACAAATTTAGTAGACTCTTTATGTAATCTTATTTTCGCATGGATAGTATGAAATTTACGACTTGTTTAAAGCCTTCTTCATAAAATTCGTTTTGTGTTTTCGCTATTTGGTGGGTTATTCGCTCGGTTATTTCATCGAATTCTTCAAATGAAAATTTGTCCTTTTGTTTGTTTAATACTTCCAATGCATCGTTTTCTAGGATCATTGCTTTTGGGGCTAGTTTTTCTACACCTTGTTCAACAACGATTGATAATATTTGATTTTTAGTCATACGTTTTATCCTCCTTGTATTAAAAAAAGATTTATAGGAAAATAAAAAGGCATACGTGGTGTGTGTATTTTCTATGGTGAAGGTGCTCCCTGGTCAGAGGGAGTGCCTTTTTATTTATTTTCAAATTAAGTTTGAGTTTCAAGCTCTTTTAATTTGACCGTTTTTCCTTTTGCATTCAATTCAACTTCGTATCTAATTTTTGAAATATCCTTCCATTCACCCTTCCCAAAATATTGAGGGTTCAATTGAAAGACTCCAATTTCTTTTCGTATCAATATCCCTTTTTTAGCTAATTGATTTATTGCATTTGTTACTGATTGCAATTTAATTCCCAAGTTAGCGGCTATTATTCTTTTATAACCGGCGTTTATGATTATAAATTGACCTTTGTCAGCATAAGAAACTGATTTTAAAAGTTCATACATAACTTTGCCGATCCATCCAGATATTTCAGCTAAAAACATAATATTATCAAGATAAACCTTTATGTAATCAGGTTCTTTTCCGTAATTAAAAGTAACGCTTTGTATTTCTTCTATTATCTCACCATCAGAATTAATCACTTTGTTATTCTCAACCATTGATACTTTAGGCATTTTTTCACCTCCTAACTCTTATTTGAGTTAATATTAACACTCATTTAAATTTACTTCAACACTTATTTAGAGTTAAAATTAACTCTACTTCTAGAGTTAAACAAATTGTATAATTAGAGTTATTTTAAACACTTATTTAGAGTTACTTTTAACCGCTATAAGAGTTACTTTTAACCGCTATAAGAGTTAATTTTAACCGCTATAAGAGTTAAAATTAAAATTCAATAAAACACTATAAACCCTTATTTACCAACGACTATACTATAAAAAAAAAAAACCTTTCTCTTATTTTATTTTTTATATAGTTTTTTAATCTTTGTTTTTTGGGGATTAATAGAGTTAATTTCTACCAGTAAATTTATTGGCTATGAAAGAATTCAAGAGACAGGTAGTATTTTCTTCAGCTTAGGCTGAAGAAAATCTCCACCCTCTTCGCTTTGCTTCGCTCTTGAATTCTTTCATTTCGGCGGGTTTTGGTATGTTGCCAAGCCGACAAACCTAAAACGAGGAGTTTAGGTAATCGGCTTGTTCTAGCCATTGTACCCGCCGAACCGCTTGTTCTTCCGTTCAAAATATTGTTCTTTTGTCCTATGAATCTACGCTATGCGGGGGATTCCCCCACACCCCCTAGCCAACCTCCACCCTAAAACAAGGGGAAAATCTGTTTTTAAGCCCTCTAATAGACTCTCTATGGCGTTTCATTTCTTTTTTGATAGTTAGACTCATCCAAGGTGAAACACAACTTTAAAACGAGTTTTAAGACGTTTAATTTATTTGTATCTGATTCACAATTAAGAACACTTGTTCTATTTTAGTCCAAAATATAACAAAGAAGCAAATACGTTTCCATGGCTAATCCATTTTAAAGTATTAATAATCGTAGTGGGCAGGAGATAGAATAGGTATAGACTTAGGGGTGCAAAAACCATGCGATTTGTATGTAGAATAGCCTAGTGAATTACCTACTGAATGGGATAAGAAAAAGGTAAGAATAACCTACTGAATAAGTTGAAAAATGACTCTTAGGTTATTCCGTAAGCTATTCAGTAGGTAATTCACTAGGTCAGTTAGTAGGTTATTCTTATGCACTAGCTATGCAACATCATTGCACTAGCCATGTACTTAACTGTGCAATAACTATGTAACTGGCTATGTATATAGCCGTGTCTTTAGTCCACGGCTATATACATAGTTAGTGCAAACTAACATGTTGATTTACCAAGGGTTTACGTGGTGTTTGAAAAAAGAGTACTTTGACGAAGCTCTTATGGTTTAACTCACTAAATTTTTAGTCGTTTTCCATAAGGTAGTTATTTTACTACAGAAAATCCCCACGGATCGGCGGGGCGACGGTTGAAAATAATAGCGAGGATTGGCGAGGACAAAATGAATGGCAGCGGAAATTTTAAAGTGCCATAGCGGATGTATAAGGAACTTGTAAATCTTCCTTAATTTTTAGCAAACTAAATACTATTTGTATTAGAAAAAATCGAGCGAAGTGACAACAAATATATATAAGCAATTTTGTAAAAAATAGCTTATATATATTTGTAAAGGTCGTAGAAATCTCCTACCAAGTCAAAAACAACGTTTTTGGGGATTACCATGGTAATCCCGTAGCTTGCCTCTTTTCTTTAAAACTTGTCGGCTAACTGATAAAAGGAAGAGGTAGCAAAGCTGTTTAAGTCCATGGTAGCGGAACGGAGTGAGCATAAGGAATGGACTGGTACCTCAATCCCATT
>JAFRKM010000018.1 GCA_017431755.1 Clostridia bacterium | reverse complement strand
GGAATATTTGAAAAGGAGGAAAAATAAATAATGCAAGAAATAATTAATGAAATGAATATAAATTTTTTAAGCAGATCTTCAAACGAAGGGTTTGCAAGGTCGGTGGTGGCGGCGTTTGTTTCGCAGCTTGATCCCACAATAGATGAGCTTGCGGATATAAAAACGGCTGTATCAGAAGCTGTAACGAACTGTATTGTTCATGGATATAAATCCGGAATTGGGAAAATTTACATATCTTCTAAAATATACGGTAACGGAAAAATACTTATAAGAATTAAAGATAGGGGATGCGGAATAGAAAATATTGAGCAAGCAATGGAACCGCTGTTTACAACCGGAGGAAGCGAGAGGTCAGGCCTTGGTTTTGCGGTTATGCAAAGCTTTATGGATAAAATAAAAGTAAGTTCCAAAGTTGGCAAGGGGACCACTGTTACTTTGCAAAAATTTATAATTCGCAGACCTGTATCAAATGAAAAATAAAGAAGTTATATTTGAAAAAATTGATATAGAAAAACATTTTGGGCTTGTACATTTGTGTTGTCAAAGATTTCGGAAACACGGTGTAGAATATGATGATATGTTTCAGTCTGGCTGTATAGGCCTTACTAAAGCCGCAAAAAATTTTGACCCTGCAAGAGGAGTAAAATTTTCAACTTATGCTGTGCCTGCAATTTTGGGAGAAATTAGGTTATTATTCAGAGAAAACGGATATTTAAAAGTAAGCCGAAAGCTAAAAGATTTGGGGATTAAAATAAATTACGAAAGAGAAAACTTTATAAAATCCCATGAAAGAGAGCCCACTATAAATGAACTTTCGCAAAAATTAAATATAGATTCTGAACAAATTATTGAAGCAGTTGAAATTTCAAAAACACCGATTTCACTGAGCTCCTTAGGCGCAAATTCTGAAAAAAGAAATGCTGATATTGATATACCGGTATTTTTTGATGATGAAAAAATTTCAATAAAAATATCTTTAATTCAAATATTTAAAACGCTTGAAAATAAAGATAAAAAATTAATTTATTTAAGATTTTTTAGAGGTGAAACACAAACAAAAATAGCCAAAGTGCTGGGCATGACACAAGTTCAAGTATCAAGAAGGGAAAAAGCGCTGCTTAAATTTATAAGGGGAAAATTAAAATGATGTTTTTAAAGTTCATTTGCTATTTTAATTATTTTTTTTAGTCTGTGATTTATTCCTGATTTACTAATGGATTCACCGCACAGTTTTGAAAATTCTTTTAATGAAATATAGGGGTGTTTCAAACGAATTTTGGCAACGTTATAAAGTTTATCGGGTAAATAGCTTAGCCCTACGGTGTTTTTTATTTTTTTAATCGCTTGAATTTGATTTGAAGAAGAATTCGTTATTTTATTAAGATTCGCTGTTTCAAAATTTGTTGTGCGGTTAACGTTGTTTCTCACTTCTTTAATCATTTTTATTTGCATAAGTTCCATAGCATATTTTTTTGCGCCAATAAAAACTAAGAAGTCTATTATGCATTCGCTGTCTTTTAAGTATACTATAAAATTTTTGCGTCTTTTTATAAATTTAGCTTTAAAATCGCATGTTTGAACCGAATTTAAAAAGCCAAGTATTTCTTTGCTTAGTTCTTCTGTGGGCAAATTAAGTTCTAAATGATATCCCGATTTTGGGTCATTTATATTTCCGCAACTTAAAAATATTCCTCTTAAAAAGCTGGATAAAAATTCATTGTCATTGTTATCTTTTGACAATGTTTTTTTGTATTTAGAGTAAAACTCTAAAATGAATTTAGGAGCAAGAGAAATATTGGTGGTAAAAAAAAACTTAGATGTGTATTCATTTTTAATAGTTATAATTTTTTCAAGCTTTGGGTAACTCAGGAAATTATTTTTCAGGCGTTTTATTATAAAATCATTTTCGCAACGAATGCATGATTCATAATTATTTACATTTTCGCCTGTTATGAACATTCCAAAGATCTCCGCTTTTGCCGAGTTTATGGAATTTATAGGGAGAGATAAAATTTCATTTTTTATTTCATACGAAAAGGACATTTTAAAACTCCTTTTTTATAAATTTATATTTCCTAAAGTTTTTATTTCACATTCAAGCAGTACACCAAATTTTTCAAATACTGTTTTTTTAATATAATCGATTAATTTTTTAACGTCTTCTGCAGTAGCGTCACCAGTATTTATAATGAATCCTGCGTGTTTAGGGCTAACCATAGCCCCGCCGATAGAGTACTCTTTAAGCCCGGCGTTTTCAATTAATGTTCCAGCAAAATATCCTTCCGGACGTTTAAAAATACTGCCTGCGTTTGGGTAATCCAGAGGTTGTTTAGATTTTCTTTTGTGTATGTTTTCATACATTTTTTCTTTTATTTTATCTAGGTAGGAAGGTTTTAATTTAAACTCCAAAGAAATAATACAGTTGTCATTAAATTCCGAGTAAAAACTTTTTCTGTAAGAAAGCTTCATTTCGTTTTTATTTAAAGTTTTTTCATTGCCATTTTTATCGATATATTTGCTGTTTTTAATTATATTGGAAATGTCATTTCCATAAGCGCCGGCATTCATAAATAATGCACCACCACATGTGCCTGGAATCCCCCAAGCAAACTCAAGCCCAGACAGCGAATTTTTCATAGCAAATACGCATGCTCGAGCCAACGATATGCCTGCACTACAAATTATAGTATCGTTATTTTTTAAAATTATGTTTTTTTCACTTTTGGCTAAACTTAAAACTACTCCTCTGTATCCGTCATCAGATACCAAAAGATTGCTACCGTTTCCAAGAATAAAAAAAGGTATATCAATACTATTTAACTCTTTTATGATAATTTTTAAAGAACTTTCATTATTAATATAAATAAACAAATCAGCCGGGCCGCCAATTTTAAACGAAGTATGATTTTTCATCATTTCATTTTTTAAAGCTGTGCAGCCTAGATTTTCGGATAATTTTGCAATAGAGTCATAAATGGTATATATAAAAAATTCACTCCAATCGTGGTAAACTCATTTTACATTTAATTATTATTAATTACTAAATGTCCCATATACATTTTTCGGCTTCTGGAGATGGCTCTTGTTTTGGATAATCCATGCCTAAATTTATAAATAATTCTCTTGCGGCATTGTAGCCGAGTTTGCGTTGCCTGTTATTCATAGCAGCAACTTCAATAATTACAGCAAGGTTTCTCCCGGGCCTTACTGGTATATTAACGTATGGCACTTGAACTCCAAGTATTTCGGTATATTTATATTCTGCACCCATACGGTCGTACTGTTTTTGATCATCCCAAGCTTCCAGATTCACAACCATGTCTATAGTTTCATTAAGCTTTACAGAACCAATACCAAATATTCTTCGGGCATTTATTATTCCAACTCCACGCACTTCAATAAAATGCCTTATATTTTCGGGTGAGGCGCCTATTAATGTATTTTTGGGAATTTTTCTTATTTCTACTGAATCATCTGCAATAAGTTTATGGCCACGTTTTAAAAGTTCAATCGCAGTTTCACTTTTTCCAACGCCACTTTCTCCGGTTAAAAATATTCCTTCACCATGTACGTTTAATAAACCTCCGGATCTTGTGATTCTTGGTGCAAGGTGTATATTTAAAAGTGGTGAAAGTTCAGCTATAACGTCAGATGCTTTTTCTTGGGAAGCCAATACCGGTATTTTATATTTATTAGCAACTTGTAGTATTTCCGGTAAAGGTTTTATACCGTACGTGATAACAAGCGCTGGGGGTTTAAGTGATAAAATGGCTTCAATAGATTTGTAAATTTCTTCAGAAGTTAATGTGGATAGAAAGTAACTTTCGCTTTCGCCCATAATAACAATTCTTTTGTTGTCAAAATGTTTAATAGGTCCAATTAGTTCTAACCCTAAACGGTTTATATTTTGCGATGTGATTTTTACTTTTTGTGGGTCTTTGGGCATAAATATAATTTCAAAAGAAAGCTCGTTTATGATATCAGATAGTTTTATATAAAAATTTGAAGAAGACATTTTCGACACCACCTAAAATATGTATTTTAATAAATTATACCACATAAAAAAAATAATTAGAATATATAAATTTAAAAAACACTGCTTGGTAGCAAGTGTTTTTATTTTTTTAAATAATTTAATTGATTATTTTTTTAAAATCAGACTATTTCGCTTCTACCTTGTAATGCTCGAGAAAGTGTAACTTCGTCGGCGTATTCCAAGCTGGCACCTACAGGTACACCATACGCTAGGCGCGTAACTTTAATTCCCAGTGGTTTTAATAATTTAGAAATATACATAGAGGTTGCTTCACCTTCAACCGTGGGGTTTGTGGCCATTATTACTTCTTTTATATTTTCATTTTTTATTCTGTCTAAAAGCTCTTTTATGTGAATTTGTTCCGGGCCAATTCCATTTAATGGCGAAATTACTCCATGAAGAACATGGTAAACTAAATTGAATTCGCCGGTGCGCTCAATTGCCAAAACATCGCGAGGGTCTTCCACTACGCATATTATAGATGCATCGCGAGAAGTGTCGCTGCATATATCGCATATTTCTTTTTCTGTAAAGTTGCAGCACTTTTTGCAATAATTAATATTTTTTTGAGCTTCCAAAATTGCGTTTGCAAAAGATTCGGCTTTTTCATATGGCATTTTTAAAACTGCATAAGCTAGGCGTTTTGCAGTTTTTCCGCCAATACCAGGCAATTTTTCAAAATGTTCTGATAATTTTTCAAGTGGAGTTATAATATATTTATCCATACGTTAAAACAGCCCCGGTAAATTCATTTGCCCAGATATTTTTTGCATGGCTTCATCTTTGTCGGCTGAGGCTTTTTTTATTGATTCATTAACTGCTGCAATTATCATGTCTGAAAGCATTTCTACGTCGTCTGGGTCAATAATTTCGGGTTTGATTTCAAGTTTTGTGATTTCAAGTTTTCCGTTGATAGTTACTTTTACAGCTTCGCCGCCGGAAGATGCAAAATATTCTTTGGTTTCAAGTTCTGCTTGAGATTTTTCCATTTCCTCTTGTGCTTGCTGAGCTTTTTTAACTAAGTCTTGCATATTATTCATTCCGAATGAGTTGTTTTTTGGCAATCTAACTTTCATTGATTTTTTCCTCCAATATCTATGTTTATATTATTTTCTTTAGCTTTGTTAATTAAATTATCTAAAGGGTCTTCGGCTTCTTCTTTTTGGGTGTCTTTATTATAAGGGCCTAGATTATAATATTTACCTGTGATTTTTAAAATTATATTTTTTAGTGCGGAGCGATGTTCGGAATTTCTTAAATATTCAAAAGCAAGGGATTTATCCGAATCTATTAGAATATAATTTTTATTTTGGTATGCCTTAGAATCCTTAAGAGCCATATACAAAGATTTTAATTTTTTTTCTTTGGCAAGCTCGCTAAGTATTTGTGGCCAAAGTTCAAAAGAATTTTCATCTTGAAGTGAATCTAAAATTTCTGGTTTTTTAACTTCTGAAAAAGATTCCCCCGGAGGGGTATCTTGGTTTTCACCGGATTTTTCTGCTGGTTTTGTTTCTAAATTTTTATTTTTTAAACTACAGAGTTTTACGATTAATATTTCCATTTCTAATTTTGGATTAGTGCCAGTACTTATATTTTTGTATGCATTTTGAATAGAATCCAAAAATGAAATTATGTTATCTAAAGTTAAATTTGGAACGGTTTGTGGGTTAGATGCTTTTTTAATCATCAAATCTCTGAAATGTGCCATGATTTCTTCGCATAATCTAGCCATGTTTTTTGACTTGGAATGCAAGTTTTCTATAATTTCTAAGCATTTTGAAATGTTATTTTCAAATATTAATTGTGCAAGTTTGTTTATATATTCAGTTCCGGAAATCCCCAAAAGATTTTTTACGCTATCTTCTTTTATATCATCTCCGCAAACATTACTGCATTGGTCAAGTATAGAAAGAGCGTCACGCATTGCACCGTCTGCTGCGGAAGATATTAATTCCAAAGATTTTTCATCTATTTTTATTTTTTCTTCACTACAAATATACTTAAGTCGCTTGGATATGTCTTCATTTTGTATTCTGTAGAAATCAAATCTTTGGCACCGAGAAAGTATCGTAAGCGGGATTTTATGAACTTCTGTGGTGGCTAGAATAAAAATAACGTGTGCAGGAGGTTCTTCAAGAATTTTTAAAAAAGCATTAAAAGCACCGGTTGAAAGCATATGGACTTCATCTACTATATATACACGATATTTACATTTTGCCGGAGCAAACATAACTTCCTCGCGCATAGAGCGAATATTCTCTACTCCGTTGTTACTTGCTGCGTCAATTTCTAAAATATCGATTAGATTATCATTATCAAATTCTTTGCAAATCTCACATTTGCCGCAAGGCTCGCCGTTTTTTGGTTTAAGACAATTTACGGCTTTTGCAAAAATTTTTGCTGATGATGTTTTTCCTGTACCTCTTGAACCTGTAAAAAGGTACGCGTGAGATATTTTATTTTTTTCTATTTCTCTTTTTAAAGTGTCGGTTACATGATTTTGTCCAACAACGTCTTTAAAATATTTTGGTCGCCATTTTCTGTAAAGAGCTTTATACATATTCTCGCCTCACTTAAAAAACGGTTTCATGTAATTTAACATGCAGTCAATGAATTGACTATATCGCACGAAACATATTGTTTAATGCTGCTCGGTTCCCCGCCTGACATGGTTCACAATCATTCGCCGTATAGCACCCACTAGGCTGCATGTTAAATTACACGCTGTTATTTTTATTACAAAATTTATTATACAATGTTTAGAAAAAAAAAACAAGGAGAATATTTTAAACATTTCGTATATAATTAAATTATGTACATGAAAGGAGAATTAAAACATGAAAGTTAAAATTGCACATTGTGCGGATTTACATATTGGCGCTAAAATTTCTGGCCTTGGGCATAGAGCAGCCGTTAGATCGGCGGAAATAAAAAATGCTTTTTTAAATATAGTAGATATATGTAACAAGGAAAAAGTAGACGTGCTTTGCATTTCGGGGGATTTATTTGATGACGTTGAGATTATAAACAGCGATATTGAAGAAATAAAAAACGCGTGCAAAAATGCAGATTTTAAAATTGTAATTTCTCCGGGTAATCACGATCCTTTTTCATCTGATTCTCCTTATAGGGGTGCTTGGCCAGAGAATGTGGTAATTTTTAAAAATGATTATTTGGAAAGTATAGAGTTTGATGATATAAAAGTTAGAGTTTTTGGTGCGGCGTTTAAAGGTCGGTATGAAAATAAATCTTTGATAAAAAATGTGGTGGCGCCAAAGGATAATTTTATAAATCTTTGTGTACTTCATGGCGAAATTGTAAGTTCAAATTCAGGTAAAAGTCCGTATAACCCGATATTTATAGAAGATATAGAAAAAAGCGGATTTGATTATTTGGCGCTGGGGCATATACATGTGCGAAGCGAGATATATAAGTCTGGTGAAACTTTCTATTCATACTGTGGCAATACTGAGTCGTCAGGATTTAGTGACTTGGGGGAAAAAGGAATTTATTTGGGTGAAATTTCAAAAGGATTTTGCAATTTAAAATTTATAAAAACTTGCAAAAGAGCGTATTACACAAAAGAAATTAATGTTTCTGGTTTAAAAAGCGATAACGAAATTGCCGAAAAAATAATAGACTCTTTAATAAAAGAATTTGGAGAAAACTACGGTGAAAATATATATAAGATAATACTTATTGGCGAAATATCAGATGGGATTTTAATTGATGCTCAAAATATAAAGTCAATTTTAGAAGACTGTGTTTTTTATTGTGGCGTGGAGGATAACACCGAAATAGAAATAGACACAGAAAATATTGATTGCAAAAATGATTTTAGAGGTCTTTTTATTAAAAAAATGGCCAAAAAAATAAGCGAGCAGACTACCGAGGAAGAAAAAAATGTTTATAAAAAAGCTTTAAAAATAGGGCTTATTTCTTTTGAAAGAGATGTGAAATATAACAATGATAATTAAAAAAATTCAAATAAATGGGTTTGGAAAATTTGATAATTTTGAGATGAAATTATCAGATGGGATGCAGGTAATATACGGTCCGAATGAATATGGTAAGTCTACGATAATGGAATTTATAAAAATAATGTTTTATAGTAAACTGAGCGGTAAAAAAACCACAACCGTGGCAGATAAACTTATTAGGAGAAATTATTTGCCGTGGTCAGGAAGCCCGATGAGCGGAATTATAGAGTTTACTTATGGTGGAAATATGTATAAAGTTCAAAAGTTAATTAATCCGGATTCTAATTCTGATAAAACTTTGCTTCAAAATATTTCAACTGGCGAAACAATAAATTTAGGAAAGAATGAAGATGTTGGGGAGCATATTTTTGGAATAGACTTAAAAAGTTTTGAAAAAAGTAGCTTTGTTAGTAGCATAGGGAAGACAGCGTTTATTTCTGCAAAAAAAGGTGAGGAAGATTCGATATATAAAAAGATAATTTCTAATCTTTCCGAAACCGGGGAGGAAAATATTTCTAAAGAAAATGCTTTAAAGAAAATTACCAGTGCTATTAATGATTTAGAAAAATCGCGTGGAACAGGCGGAAAAATTTATGAAACTGAATGCGAAATTAAAAACTTAAATAGTCAGCTTTATAACCTTGAACAGCTGGAGAAAAGTCAAACAGATTCCAAGGCTAAAATAATAGAAATAAAAAAATTAATAAAAGAAAAAAGGGAAATAGAAAACTATTTACATAATGCTGAAAAAAGTAGCAAACTTAAAAAAATAAATAATTTAATTTTAAATTTAGAAAAGATGAGAGATTTAAATAAAGAATTTGATTTTTTAAAATTTTCTGAAGATGATTTAAACGAGAAATATAACGAACTTATAGACCTAAAAAGCAAAACAGAAAAACAAATTGCAAATATAAAAAATATTGAAAATATAATGCATATGTCGGAAGAAAAATGCAGTTTAAAAACTTTGGAAAACATAAAGAAAAATATGGTTGAAAGTAAAGATAAAAAACAAGATTTCAAAAAATTTAATTTTCTAGTTTATACTGGTTGCTTATTAGTAGTAATATGTGCATTATGTTTTGGCTTTTTGGCAAATAATTATATTCCTTTTTTTGTTGCATTTATAGTTAGTATGTGTTTTGTGCTTTTTTGGATGAAATATTCACGCGTTTTGAATGCTTCGAAAAAAGAAGAAACTAATAATTTAGATATTATAAACAGTCAAATAAATAACATTTTAAATCTTAAAAATTCTTATAATATTGAAATCAAAAATTTTGAGGAAATGAAAAAAATATTTGTGGAAAAATTTTCGGTTTTTTTAAGCGTAGATTATTTTGAAGATGCAGTTAAATCTTTTGAAAAATTGGAAGAAAAAATAAAAGAGTTTAAAAATTTAAAAAATCAGATAAACATAGAAGCAAACTTACTTGAAATTAAAGACCTAGATTTACAAAAATTAAAAAACAGTGTGAATGAATTTGATAGCAAAATTAAAATAAATACGAATCCTGAAGAAACCAAAACGAAACAAGAACGATTGAAAATTTTGGAAAAAATGAATTTGGAAGAAAACTACATAAACTTACGTCAAAATCTTGTAACTCCAAAAACTACTGCGGAAGATATTAATAAATTAAAAAGCGATAGCTTTGAGAAATTAAAGAGAATGAAAGACTATTTAAAAAGCTTAAAAATAGCCAAAGAAACTATAGAAGAAGTATCTGGTGAATTAAGAAAGAACTTTAGCCCTGGGCTTGATAGGCGCACTTCGGAAATATTTAATAACATAACCGGCGGTAAATATAAGAATATACACACAAAAAAAGATTACTCACTTATGGTGAGCAATCAGTTTATTGATGTGCCGTGTGAAAATTTAAGCAGCGGTACAATAGATCAGGCGTATTTAGCGCTTAGAATAGCAATTTCAGAAATAATATCTTGTAAAGATTTAATCCCGTTGATGCTAGACGATTCGTTTATAGAATATGACGACAGTAGGCTAAATTTAGCTTTGGATTTTTTAAAAAATTATTCTGAAAATTTAGATAGACAAATAATCCTATTTACTTGTCACGAGCATATTGTAAATTGTGCTAAAAGCAAATTAATTAAAATTGTTTAATCAGATTATTTATATTTTTCCAGATTGTTTGTTTTGATTTTATCTATGGTTTCTGAGCGTAAAACGTAGGCGTTTGATCCAGGTAGCAAAATAATTTTTTTATCGTGGTGTTTTGTTTTAATATACCCGTTTATTTTCCCATTTTCGTTTAAGGATATTATTTTGTCAGAAGATAGCCCTACGATTTTGTCTTTTCTCCAGGAAATGTTGGTTAAATTTTCTGGTGATGTTATCTCGTAATTTTTTTTACCGGAGCTGTTTATAAAAATCAAATCATCGTTGGATTTATCATCAGAAGAAGACATACAGCAGTATACTCCGTATTCTTTGTTTATTTCATAGAATTTTAAGATTTTATCATTATAAAAATAATTATCCGGTGTTTTTGTTTTGGTATTTATGAAAGACATATATTTGTCGCCTATGGCAATAATTTTTCCGTTTGACATATATTCCACTTTAGAAACAATATTATTTTCAAGTTTGAATTGTGCCTTTGGTGTTTCAGATTTAAAATCTAAAATATAAATTGTGGAAACAATTTCTCCGTTTTGTGCTGAAATTGTGGAAACCAAACCTTCTTTTCCGTCTGCGCTTAAAATCATATCGGTAACATAACTGTCGGAAAAGCTATATTTGTATTTTTCTATATTGTTTTTGTTATATACTGTTAATTCTGCAATATGAGTTACTGAACGTGTAACAAGGCTGTATACGCCTGAATCTGAAATAGCTGCGGTGATGATTTCTTTGTTAGTTTCTTTGCCATAAAGTGATTCGCTGCAGCTTTCTATTTTAAAGTTTTTGCCGCCAATATCATATATTAATTGTCTTACACCGCTGATTTTTAAACAGGGATTACTGAATTTATGTTTTACTCTTCTTACCAGTTTTCCGGAGCTGTTTATTATTTCAAATGATGTATCACTTAGTGCAAAAATGTTGCCATCGTGAACTTTTAAATTTTCTGTAGCTATTTTTGTTCCGTCAAATTTATAAGGGAACCCTTGTCCCATGCCAAGGGAGCAGAATTTACCTTTTATGTATAAAGTGGCATTTGCTGGTGATAAATTTACTCTGTTTACCCATAAAATTAAAAATAAAAATGTAAATCAAAAAATAAAAAATAAATTTCTGATGTCTTTAAAGAGTTTTTTGGATTTTTCATTTTTGTTAATATCTTTAATTAAGTTCTTTGCTTTTTCATATATTTTTATGTTTTTAATGTTTTTCATGGAATTTAGAGCATTTTTTCGCCCGATACACCTCTTTTTAATAAAATACTTTGTTTAAATAGAGCCCAGTTGCTGGGATAGTTGGCCCTGCTAAAGATCTGTTTTTTGATTTTATTATATTTTCAATATCATTTGGCTTTATTTTTCCTTGAGCTACTCTTAAAAGTGTTCCCACGATTATTCTAACCATATTGTATAAAAAGCCGTCAGCTTTTATTTTTATTTCAATAAGTCCATCTTTTGGACTATAAATTTCTAAGTACTCAATTGTTCTTACCATGTTTTTGGGGTCTCTTTTATCTAAAGTTGCAAAGGAAGTAAAATCATGAGTTCCCAAAAAGTATTTTGTTGTATTTTTTAAAATATTTATATCTAAATTATACCAGTAATGAAACGCATAATTTTTTAAAAAAGGATTTTTTGTTTTTTTGTTCCATATTCTATAGATGTATTCTTTACCAGTACAGGAATATCTTGCGTGAAAATTTTTTTCTACTTCTTTGCAACTGGTTGCTGCTATGTCTCCGGGTAAAAATTTATTTGTTGCTAGAACAAGATTTTCGCACTTTATTTTGTTAAAAGTCACAAAAGAAACAGTATACATGTTTGCATGGACGCCAGAATCAGTTCGGCTGCAGCCTTTTATTTCTACCTTGTGTTTAAGCACTTTTTCAAGCGCTTTTTGAAAAACTTCTTGAACTGTAATTGCATTTTTTTGAACTTGCCAGCCGTGATAATTACTGCCGTCGTAAGAAAGCGTCATCATGATATTTCTGGATATTATATTTTTATTTTGTTGCATATCACTACTCCTAATATTATAACAAATATATAAATTATTGCCACTAAATCTTCTTGTTTGAATTTTAAAATTTTGTATTTTGTTCTTGGGCTATTAACGTTGTAGCATCTTGATTCCATAGCTGCTGCAAGCTCGTGCGCTTTTTTTAAAGATAAAACAAAAATTGGAACACTTATAAAAAATAAAGTTTTGGCTTTTAAAAATATATTTTTACCGTCAAAGGAAACACCGCGAGACTTTTGAATTAAAGCTATATTTTTTGCTTCTAATAGTAAAATAGGGAGAAAGCGTATAGAAATTGTTATTGTAATTGCTATTTCTTCTGTATTTAACCCTAAATATTTAAAAGGAAGAAGTAAGCTAGATATAGCCGAAGAAATCCCAGTGGGGGATGTGGTATACATTATAACCGAGCTTATAAAAATTAAAGAAATTAATTTTAACAGTGTAATGCAGCTATTTAAAACTATATAATATTCTATATCAAATATATTTTTATGCAAAGCGAAAATTTCAAAAATAAAATTGATAAAATTCGTTATAAATGCAAGTATAATTATAAATTTTAAGCTTTTTAAAAATTTAGATAGTTTAATGGATGAAAGCAAAACCACTCCAAGGAGTGCTAAAAAAACGAAAATAAGTGCTAATAAATTTTTGGCTGAAAAAATAAAGCCAAAAAGCAAAATTGATGATATTATTTTTATGCGTGGATCAACTTTGTGTACCGGTGAATTACTTGGAATATATCTTCCAAAAGTTAAATTTTGCAAGGTTTATTTTTCGCCTCTTTTTCTTTTATTAATTTTAAAACTTGCTCTTGAAGCTGTTTGGTGGTTGATATTTTTGTGGATATATTATACCCATTTTGGTTTATAAGTGAAATAATTTCCCAAATATTTGGTGCGGTAAATCCCAATTTTTTGCACTTTTCAAATATATTTTCGGGTTTATCTAAAATTTTTATTTTACCGCTACCTAAAGTTAATATTCTATTGCATAAATAAGAAAATTTATTTGCTGAATTAGATACAAAAATTATGATGTTTTTTTCTTTATGATGATAATCTTTTATATAGTTTATAAATTTTTCTGTAGTATATGGATCTAATCCTGATATGGGTTCATCTAAAATTAAAATTTTTGGTTTTGTTACCAAAGCACAAGCAAGAGCACATTTTCTTTTTTCACCGCCAGAAAGGTGAAAAGGAGAAGCGTTTAGTATATCACTGCTTATATTTAAAAATTTTGCTATTTCTTTAATATCTTTGTTTATTATACTTTCTGAAATATTTTGATTTCGAAGTGAAAACGCTATATCGTCATAAACAGTTTTGCTAAAAAGTTGTTTTTCCGGGTTTTGAAACACTGTGCTTATTTTATATGAAAGTAGGTTTTTGTTTTCTTTTTTGTTGTATATATTCTGGCCGTCAACAATAATTTCCCCTTCAATGGGCTTTGCGAGTCCGCTTAAAATATTAACAAGTGTGCTTTTGCCGGAACCTGTTTTACCAATTATTCCAAATATTTCTCCGTCACTAATGGAAAAATTAATATTTTTTAATATGTAATCGTTATTATATTTAAAACATATATTCTCTATTTGAATCATTATTTTATGTTCTCCAGTGTTCTTAGTATTTCCTTTGCGCAAGATTCATTGCTATATGCATTTAAATCTACATTATATCCTTTGTTTTTTAAAAAATTCAGTAAACAAATTGATTCCAGCGGCAAAAGTTTATTTTTTTTAAGTAAATTTATATTAGAAAATATATTTTTTGTGATATCAAATGCTACTATAGAGCCATTATTCATAATTGCTGTTTTATCTGCATAAAGTGCCTCTTGGGTAAAATGTGTTATTAAGATAATTGTTATGTTTTTTTCTTTGTTTAGTTTTAAAATTATATCTAAAATTTGTTTTTTGGATTGATCGTCCAGCATTGAAGTTGGTTCATCTAAAACGATTATCTCGGGTTCCATTGCCAAAACGCTTGCAATTGTTAGGCGCTGCTTTTCTCCACCGGATAGAGAATATATTGATGATTTTTCATGATTTTCTAAATTAACGTAGTGAAGTACTTTTCGAATATTTTTTTTCATTTTTTCACGTGTGAAACATAAATTTTCCATTCCGAATGCGATTTCTTCTTCCACAGTGCATGCTACAATTTGACTGTCTGGATTTTGAAAAACCATGCCTACACTTTTTTTAATTTCAGTATTTTTTTCGCCATTTTTGGTGTTTTTACCGTCTATAATAACATTACCTTCGCTTGGAATAAAAAGGCCGTTAAAATGTTTGGCAAGTGTAGATTTCCCACTGCCGTTTGTACCCATAATGGAGATAAATTCGCCTTTTTTTATATTTAAATTTATATTTTTTAGTATATATTTTGATGAAGGTTTTTGATAGCTAACATTTTTAAACTCTATAATATTTTCTATCTTAATCACCTTCTTAAAATAATTTTTCTTTGCTCCAAATGGCAGTTGCTCCCGCTGGAATTATAATATCCGAAGAAGTAACAGGTATCCCAATTTCATCAGAAAAAACGTACCCGCCGTGTTTCTTGGCAATCGTTTGGCTTAAAATACAGTTCATAACAGCAGGGGAGAGGCCGGTAGAGTATGAGTTAATAACGAAAAATTTAGGATTTTTGGAAAGTGCTCTTTCGCATAAAATTACAAAATTGTATAAATTATCTTCTAGCTTCCAGATTTCTCCTTTAGGGCCTCTGCCGTAAGACGGTGGATCCATAATAATTCCTTCATATTTGTGTCCACGTTTTATTTCTCTTGTTATAAATTTTTCACAGTCGTCAATTATCCACCTGATTGGTTTATTTTCAAGATTAGAAATTTTTGCATTTTCACGTGCCCAGGAAACCATACCTTTGGCTGCGTCAACATGGCAAACTTTTGCGCCTGCGTTTGCGCAAGCGAGTGTGGCGCCGCCTGTGTACGCAAACAGATTTAAAACATTTGTTTCAGATGTTTCAGATTTTGCATTTGAAATAACATCTTCGAAAAAATCCCAATTGACTGCCTGCTCAGGGGAAATACCCGTGTGTTTAAAATTCATCATTTTTATGTTGAATGTTAAATTTTTATAAGAAATATTCCAAACGTTTGGTACATGTTTTTTAATATTCCATTTTCCTCCGCCCGAAGACGAACGATGATAAACCGCATTGGCTTCTTCCCAGCGTTTATCAGTTTTTGGAGTGTTCCAAATAATTTGTGGGTCGGGTCTTATTAAAATAATATCTCCCCAACGTTCCAGTCTTTCTCCCGAGGAAGCGTCAATAAGTTCATAATCGTTCCACTTTGTAAATCTCATTATTAAATCCTTTTTTATAAATTGTTTTTTATTATTTCTTTTGCTTCGTTTATAAGTCCATCAAGTTTGCTTTCGTCTTCATGTTCAAACATTATTCTTATTTTTGGTTCTGTGCCAGATTCGCGCAAAACTATTCTGCCTTTTGAATCTAATTTTTTGGTTGTTTCTGCAATGTATTTGTTAATGTTTTTATTTTTTGAAAGGAGCCCTTTTTGAGATGATTCTATTAATATTTCGGAAGATTTCTGAGGATATTTTTTAATTTTAAGTTCAGACACTTTTTTATTTGTACCCGAAAGCACACTAAGTAGTTGAACTGCAGTAAGTTGGCCATCGCCCGTGGTGGAATGCTCTAAAAATATTATGTGGCCAGATTGCTCTCCGCCTATTAAGTAATTTTCTTTTAGCATTCTTTCTAAAACGTACCTATCGCCGACCTTTGTTTCGGAGAAATCTATATCATTTTCTTTGCAAAAAACTTTAAGTCCCATATTGGACATAATTGTGGCTACTAAAGGGTTGTTTTTTAGTTTCCCGTTTTGTTTAAGGGCTTTTCCGCAAATTGCCAGGATATTATCCCCGTCAATAATGTTGCCTGTTTCGTCAACTGCAAGGCACCTGTCGGCATCGCCGTCAAAAGCGATACCAATATCATAATTATTATCAGTAATGTATTTTTTTAAGTTTTCAAGGTGAGTGGATCCACAGTTATCGTTTATGTTAATACCGTTTGGATTATCAAAAAGTATATCCGCTTTAATATTTAACTTTTTAAAGAGTTTTCTAGCAGTTACACTTGCAGATCCGTTCGCACAATCAACCGCGATTTTTAAATTTTTATTGAGATTATTACATACAGTGCTGCAGATATAATCTAAGTAATCATCTACAGCAGTGGTGCATTTAGTTATGATACCCAAATCTTTTCCGATGATTTTTCCTGAAGATTCAAAATCGTTTTCCATTATTAATCTTTCAATTTTGTGTTCTGTTTCGTCGGGAAGTTTGTATCCGTTTTTATCAAATAATTTTATGCCGTTAAATTCAAACGAATTATGAGATGCAGAAATCATGATTCCGGCATCAGCGCCATATTTTTTTACAAGGTGAGCTACGGCAGGAGTAGGAACTACCCCCAAAGAAATGCCTTCTGCACCCAGTGAACATATTCCGGCAAGTAATGCGGACTCAAGCATATCCGATGAAATACGAGTATCTTTACCTATTAAAATTTTAGCCTTATGATGATTGTTTTCTGTTAAAACTTTTGCGGCGGCTTTGCCGATTTTTATTGCAAGTTCACACGTAAGCTCTTTATTGGCAATTCCTCTAACGCCGTCTGTACCAAAAAAATTTCCCATGGAATTATTTTTCCTCCTTTTTATAGTTGACTTTTGTTTTCCAAAAAGCTACATTGTTCATTCGATATATTAGGATTTTTATATCCCAGATGTAAATAGGCTGCTGGTGTAACGCACCTTCCACGTGGAGTCCTGCTTAAAAAACCTATTTGCATTAAAAACGGTTCATATACGTCTTCTATGGTAACGGCTTCTTCGCCAATGGCGGCGGCAAGTGTTTCCAATCCAACAGGGCCTCCACCATAAAATGAAATCATTGTTTCAAGTAGACGCCTGTCGTTGGAATCCAGTCCCATTTCATCTACTCCCAGCTTATCAAGCGCTGTTTTAGATATATTATATGTTATTTCACCGGAATTTAAAACCTGTGCAAAATCTCTGACTCTTTTTAGGAGTCTGTTGGCGATTCTGGGTGTACTTCTGGAACGTGATGCAATTTCAAGTGCCCCTTCTTCACTGATTTTTATTCCTAAAATAGAAGCACTTCTTTTTATAATTCTTGCAAGTTCTTCAGGCGTGTACATTTCCAGTCTTAAAATTACACCAAACCTGTCTCTGAGTGGTGCCGTTAACTGTCCAGCACGGGTTGTTGCTCCAATTAACGTAAATTTTGGAAGTGGTAGATGATATGATGTTGCCATTTGACCTTTACCCGTAACGATGTCTATCGAAAAATCTTCCATAGCGGGGTAAAGTATTTCTTCTACGGCTCTTGTGAGTCTGTGAATTTCATCAATAAAAAGTACATCCCCGTGAGAAAGATTGGTAAGTAATGCCGCTAAATCGCCAGGTTTTTCAATTGCAGGGCCTGAAGTTATTCTTATATTAACGCCAAGCTCTTTTGCAATTATCATGGAAAGTGTGGTTTTACCCAGTCCCGGAGGCCCATAAAGTAAAACGTGGTCTAAAGGTTCTTTCCTTATTTTTGCAGCTTCGATGAATACTTTAAGATTTTCTTTAACTTTTTCTTGCCCGACATATTCTTCTAAAATTTGAGGGCGTAGGGGATTGTCGTTTTCTTCTATATCTTCGGTAGATTCGTTTGGGTCTAAAATTCTTTCTTCTTCCATGGATTATTTCACCGCCTTTGACATGGATTTTAAAGTGAGCTGTATAAGTTTTTCAACAGGTAAATTTTCGTCAAAAGAAGTAATGTGTGGCATGACTTCTTGTGTGGAGTAACCCAAAGTAGACAGCGCTTTAACAGCTTCCGAAATATTGGAATTCCCAAGAGAAATATTAGAAATTTTTTGATTTGATGATTTAAGGCCTACTGAAGATAACTTATCTTTTAATTCAAGTACAATTCTTTGAGCAGTTTTTGCACCGATTCCTGAAACACTGGTTAAACTTTTACTGTCGCCTGCTGTAACTAAAGAAGCCACTTTTTCATCAGGAAACTGCGATAATATGGAAAGTGCAGCTTTTGGCCCGACTCCTGAAACAGAAGTAAGCATTTTAAAACATTCAAGTTCAGTTTTATTAGCAAAACCAAATAAATCCAATGCATCTTGGCGAACACTTAAAAATGTATAAACTGTTATTTCACTGCCGATTTTGTCTTTAAACTGATTTTGAGTGTAAAGTGAAGTTAAACATTTGTATCCGACTCCGCCGCACTCTACTACCACAAAATTATTTTCTAAAGTAATTAATGGCCCTTTTAAACTATAAAGCATAACTAAAACTCCTAATTAGAAATTACCTGTTTTTCTGTTAATATATTGATATCCTAAAGAATTTGCATGGCATATTGCTAACGCCAGAGCGTCTGCAGTGTCATCAGGCTTGGGAATTTCATTTAGTTTAAGCAGCTTTTTTGTCATCATCATAACTTGTGATTTTTGTGCTTTGCCATAGCCTGTAATTGCCGTTTTGACCTGTAGGGGAGTGTATTCATAAATTGGTATGTTGAATTTTTTTGCGGCAAGCAATGTGACACCGCGTGCCTGAGCAACATCAATTGCTGTTTTGTGATTATTTTGAAAGTAAAGTTTTTCAATAGAAGTTGCATCGGGATTATATGTATTTATAATATCCGTTAAACTATTAAATATAATACTAAGCCGCTGGGGGAAGTTATCTTTTGGGCTTGTAAATATTGCCCCATGATAAATTGGAGTATATTTGGCATTTTTAAATTCAATAATACCATAACCAACTATTGCATATCCGGGGTCAATACCGAGTATTATCATTTTATTCACCTCTATATTTTCACTTTAATTAATTATATCACGAGATAAAAAATAAAAAAAGTCGGGTATAAATTTTATATACCCGGTTTTATTGATAGTTATTCTATTAATTCGTATGTTAGTGTTTCACATCTTGTTTCAATATCGTTTTTTATGTCATCCCATTTAACGATGTTATGTTCAGCATCATTTAATTGATGCCATACGCCGTCTTTGTTTACATATAGATAAAAATGTCCGCCAGTTGCAATAGTTGCTGATACTAATTTAAATTTAGTTTTATTTAATTCTTGACCATTTGAAAAAATTGTAAGACTGGTATCTGTTAATTCTTTCAGATCAATGTTTTCTGTAATTGTAAAGTTCTCGCGTTTTGTGCCGTTAGGGCGATCGCCAAATGTAACTATAAATTTATTGTCTTTTAGTGGAAGTCTGAATTTTGGAGTCGGTTCTTTTGAGTTGGTGATTCTAACACGATCCATTATAAAGTTATTTATACACGATATCAAATTTGATTTATCGGTGTGTTGTGCTATAATAACTGAATCTCTGGTTAATAGTTTTGGGTTTCTGGAACGCATTATATTTTTTATTGTTTTAAGTGTAAAGTTTTTTAATCTAGACATAGTTTGATATTCTCCAAAGATATTTGTTAACCAGACTTCGGTGTTATTACTGCTATAGTCTTTATTAATCGCATTTGGATCGTCTGCAAACATATTAAACATAGATCGAAGTGTTTTTATTTGGTTATGTTCTTTTAAATAAAGATCATTATCTTGTAAATTCATTACTATATTACGGAATTCTTCATCATTGTAGAGGTTTGCTATAATTTTAAAATTATTGTGATTGTTATCGATTTTGAAAGTGTAATTTTTTTCATATATTGGACTTGGGTTTATTGCATGAATACAAGCCTTTTCGATTAAGCTTTGTATTATAAAAGAATTTCTTGGGTTTCCATCGTACCCTAGTAAAAGGGCCATACTATTTCTGTTTTCATCAAATTCAGATTTTGTTATTTTGCCGTCTAGATATTTAAAGTAAAAATTTGTAGCATAAAGTATGGCATTGCACGCATTCAATTTTTCTTCTCGGGTAATATCTAAATTAGATTTGTAGCCTTTTTGAAGGTCATTATCATATTCAGCCGGTAACATACATCTAGCATTACCTTTTGCTTTAAAATTTGGCGGTATTTCGAAATCTAATACTTGTTTTCGAAAAGAAGGATTATGATATAGATTTTGTAAAGCAGTGTTAAGATAACAAGAACATCCTTCGTTGGGTAATCCTTTAAATGTAACTTGATTGTCAATATCAACTTTTTTTAATTTAAAAATTTGATTATCTTGGCCATTAGGTTCCCATAATATTACTTTTGTTCCATTATTGATGTTTCATTCTTTTACGTATAAACAAAAATTTCATAGTTTTGATTTTATTATAAAGGCATCGTCATAACAGTGTTCAAATTTCCACATTTGGTTATCTTTTCCATGAGGTTCCCATGTTATTACTTTTTG
>JAFRKM010000003.1 GCA_017431755.1 Clostridia bacterium | reverse complement strand
TCCCCGTAAAAATAAATCCTCTGTTTTTGCAAAGATTTACTATTTTTTCCATGCTTTTCATTATGTATCTAACCCTTTCTATCTTTATATATAAAAAGCTGAAAATCAGGTGATTTTAACCGCATGCTGATTTTCTGAATTTAAGTTTATACCTAATACATCATCAAATACAGGATT
The DNA here is from genome assembly GCA_017431755.1 of Clostridia bacterium. Classification (GTDB taxonomy): domain Bacteria; phylum Bacillota; class Clostridia; order Oscillospirales; family Acutalibacteraceae; genus UMGS1491. Next base: position 8,536 of record JAFRKM010000003.1, on the reverse strand, counting down.
TGAATCCGGTATAAACCTTCCGTATTTAATTATAATATTATTGAAACTTTGAAGCAACTTAATTTTGTTGGCTACTTCAGTTGCGTAATATCCCGTGTAAATAACAAAGTCGTCGTTACAGTTTTTATTTCTAAAATACGAAACAAGATTTAAAACTTCTTCAAACTGTAACATAGGCTCAAGTCCGCCTACAACAACTGCACTAGTCAGGGGGTTGTTCATATATCTTTGAAAAATATCCGGAATAAAAACTTTTTTGTTTGGTAATTTGGCGATTTTTGAATTTTGACAAATGCTAAAATCCATACCTTTTTCTTTAAGACATTTAAAATCACATTTAACTGTCGCAATGAACATGGAAGCTTTTTTGTAATCCTGAAAATTTTCGTCCACAATTTCTTTTACGTTTATATAAAGTGGAGGATTAGTGTTCATTTAAATCAAACCACTTTCTTTGTTCGAACTCGCGTTTTCTTTCTTTGCTGTAAGCAGAAACGGGAACTAAAAAACCAACTATTCTGGAGTATGTGTCCATAGGAGCTTCCCCGCATTTTGGACAGTTTTTAGAAAAGAAAGCATGCTCACCTGAACATACGGATATTTTACAGTTATAAGCAAAGTATATAACGCCTGATTTTGCAATGTAGTTAAGCAGTTCCCATGCTTGCTCTTCGTTTGCAAATTTACCTGCAAGATTTATGTGTGAAATTTGTCCGCCGCCGCACTCTTTGTCAAGTAGAGCACCAAGCTTAATTTTTTCATTAAGCGTGCATTTTTCCATAAGAGGGATCCACTGATTTGAATATATAAAATATTCGTCTTTATCCGGGTACAAAATTGCATCTTTTTGGCTGAGAACCACATTTGCGCGCTCTGCCGGGATTGCTTCTACGTTAATACTGTAATCAAATTCATATGAATCTTTCTTTTTATTTATAGCGTTTAAAATTTGTTTGGCAAATTCCAAACCTTCTTTTGAATAAGATTTATTTTCAAAGTTATCTGTGTCAATTAAACCAAATTCACAAATGGCCTCATACATAGCAGTAATTCCGATTGTGTTGTATTGTTTTTCTATTTCGATTAATCCATAAGAATAATTCGGAAGCAGACCTTTTTTTATGTTTTGTTTAATAATATCCCTTACAACATCAAGCACTTTAACGCAAATATCAATTCTCTTATCTAAAATTTTTAGGAATTTGGATTTGCTTTTATTAGCTTCAAGCGCTATTCTGCGTAAATTTATGGTGTTAACTTGAATGCTGCCAATAGAAAGAGAAGTGCCACCAACTGAATTTATAAACGCATCAAGTTTAGATGTGTTAGAAATAAGTCTACAACAGTTAGAGAGGCTTGTTACATCGTTTCCGACGTAAAAATTGCTGTCATACCATTGCATATTGTGTTTGTTGCACCAACGTGCAAATTCTTCGTCCACAAATTTTCCATCTTGATAAAGCAGGGAATAGGTAAGAACAGGGAATGTCATCATGGTTTCTTTTCGTGTTTCGGAAACAACTTCCATAAATACTTTTTGATGTTCTATAATCCCTTCAATATGGTCGATTACATAGTCTCCGTTGGGGAATTGACGTCCTCCAAAAAGTTCAACCAAGTAATTTCTATCCATAACACTTATATTGGAAAATGCGCACTCGGTTACTCTTAAATATGGTTGATTTAAATCGTAAATGAATTTTTGGAAACATTGTTTGCGGTAATATTCCGGATCTTTTAAGAAGAAATTCTTTTGGACATCAGTGTACCAGAAATAATATGAGTAAAGAAGATAACTCGGTAGGCCCACTGCTCCGCTGCTGCGGTTAGATGCCCAACTTATAAACTCTAAAACATGGTCGTTAAAAGTTGTAAGATGTTTTGGGGCACCTGTTTTGAATTTATTTATAAAAAATAAACCTTTTTCCACGAGTTTATCTAAATCATAAGCATAGCAGTAGGGGGTAAAAGAAGCGGTTGCGGAATTATGTAAGTAGTATTCTCCGTTCCAGTCACCTTCAAGCCATTCTTGTGCAGTTTCTAAGCCGTATTTTTTGGTAAGTTCCATAAATACTTTATTATAAGAAAGAAGTTTAGTATGGGGCTTTACCATATCAGCCAGCAAAGTTCTAACATCGTGGGTGGTACTGTTAGCGTTTGCGTCAATAGTTGTTTCTGCCACAGTTTGTGACTGTATAAAATTATCTATAAAATCAGTAAAATTCAGATTTGAATTTGCAAATCCATTAATCATTTCAAATTTAGGATTATACTTTTCTTTTAATCTGTCAAGAAAGTCTGTAAACGGTTTAAAAAAATCTAGTTTGATTTCCATTGATAAATCTCCCTTCTGTTAGTTTCCTTGCTTTAAGTGGCCATAGTTTGGCTGAGCGTTTACCCATTCGTTTGCTGTTAAAAAGTTTAGAAAATTTTCATCAACTTTAAGAATAGGTAAGGTCTTAATATTCATAGAAATAAGTTCTTGTACATTATTATTTTCTTCAAAAGGTATGTTTTTTGCCTCTAATTTAGCTTTGAGTACTTTGCATTTTGGACAGCCGTTGCTGTAAAGAATAATTTTTGCCATGATTTTTCTCCTTTTAATTTATTAATTTCTTTTATTTTTAATGTACCTTGTTGTTTTTAAGATGTTAGTCTAGTTATTTAATTGAAATATACAGGTAACAATGGGCTTTCCCATCTTTGGTATATTTAGCAGGTACAGTGCTTTCATAATCAGTTTTAAATGCTCGGTTTAAAGTGCCTTCTTTTTGCTCTTTCCATACTGTTTTCCAAGCGGTTTTAGCGCTTAATATCATGTTGTTATCAGTGGACTCGTATTTTTTATATTTCCCTTTTTTTACTTCGTTTTCTAATTTTTCAAAAAAACTTGAATTCACGCCTAAAATACTTAAATCATAGTTACCGTTTTCATCGGATTCATAATTGCTGTATTTAGAAATAGGGGAGATGCCTTGTTGAAAGTTATTTTTACTGTCAAAAATAATGGGTAATTTTCCTGTATTTACGTCTTGCCATAACTGTTCTATGCGCCTAATTTCTTCTGTGGTGGTGTTTGTTCTTACTGTAATTTCTTTTAATATGTATGCCATTGATTCCTCCGAATTAATGTAATTAACTTATACTTTTTCCCATTTCATAAGCTTCGTTCATATATTTTGTGTTTTTAACTTCGCCTTTTTCATAGACTCCTTTGGCAAAAATTATACCTTTTTCGGCCGAGCCTTCAAGACATCTTGCAAATCCACGAAAACATTCAAGTGTGCAATCCATAACGGTATTGCTATTTTCTCCGGATGTCATTATATAATAAAATTCTTTATTTTTAATTTTAGTCCACTTTGCAACACATCTGTCAATAAGTGCTTTTATTTGAGCATTTATGGAATAAAAATAAACAGGACTTGCCATTACAATAACATCCGCTTGATCTATTTTTTCAAGAATTTCGGCCATGTCATCTTTTATAGCGCATGTTCCACCGCTTTTTTCACAATAATAACAACTGTTACAGTAATTGATGTTTTTGTCACGTAAAAATATTTTTTCAGCGTTATTTCCGGCGTCTACTGCGCCTTTTAAAAATTCGTTGCAAAGTAAATCTGAATTTCCGTTTCTTCTTGGACTTCCTGATAAAACTAGAACTTTTTTGCTCAAAACAACACCTCTTTTTTCTAGATGAATATTTATTGGTATTAATATGATGTTTATGTTTATTAAAACACCATATATAGTGTCCAGTGAATATTATATTCCCTATTTGTAGTGATGTCAATGGATAATTATATTTTTTTTTATTTAAAATTTGAATAAATTTGCCCAATAAAATTTCCATAGTTTAGAAAGCCAGGTGTTAAAACTTATAAATACTATTAATTAAGTACAAAAACAAAAATATATGCAGAAATATGCTTATGTTTATACAGCTCCGCGGCTTACAACTATAGTAACTTCGGACCCATAGTCTACGGTATCTCCGGCTTTGTGGGTTTTGTATCCAATAACAACGCCTTCAGGATATTCTTTGCTAAAGTCAGAAGATTGAATAGGAACTAATTTTGCTGCGGTTATTAATCGAGAGGCTTCTGATAAAGTTTTACCAGTAATATTGGGTAACGCTCTTTTTTTGGGGCCTTTGCTTACATTTACGGCAATGGTTGAGCCTTGCTCCATTTCTTGGCCATATTCCGGAGTTTGAGATGATATACAGCCTTCTTTTATATTGTCGTTAAATTCTTCGTTTAAAAGTGCAACTTTGTAATCTGTAATGGAGCTGTCGTTTTGAATATTTTTAAAAACTTTTCCTACTAAATTTGGGACTTTAATTTTGTTTGAAGTTTTATTAGTTGAGGTTTCGGTATTATTGGGTTCTAAAGCGGGAATATCGTCTGTGGATGAAATTTGCTCGGAAGTATCAGTTGTTGTATCATCGTTTGTAGTGCCTGAGTTATTTCTTAGCCAAAACCAATAAACTGTTAGTGCTGCACATAAAATGATAAGGGCGGACACACCGGAAACTATAGCCCATATAGTGCTGGAATTGCGTTTGCTTTTATTATTTTCGGGGCTATAGTCAAATTCTTCTACATTTTCTATATTTTTGACTTGTAATACAGGTGAGTTTGCGAGTTCGATTCTTAACGTTTCAAATGATAGTGTTCTGTTATTTGGATAAACTCTAAGGGCGTTTGCTAGCGCTGTTATTACGTTTTCTGGTAAAGAGGATAAAATATCTTGCGGCATTAGTAACTTATCGTTTTTTTCTCTTTTTGGTGCGGGTTCGGGGTATTCACCGGTAAGGGCCAGAAAAAGCGATGCGGCAAATCCATAAACATCTGTGGATTCATTTGGATCGAAGTGATCTTTATATTGTTCTATTGCTGCGCATCCTTCGTGAAGTTCTTTGCCTAAGATAGATTGATTGTTTCTAAGATTTTCGGTTGCAAATCCCACGAGTCGTAATTTGTGGTCGGGGGTAACTATCATGTTCTCAGGTGATATCCCCAGGTGTTTGATCCCAGCTTTTTCCATAATGCTTATTGAAGATAAAAGAGGCATAAACAAAATTTTTGCATTGTCCCATTGTAAAGAGCCGCCGAACTTACTTAAATATTTGTCTAAAGTTTCGCCTTCTATCCATTCAGATATAACATATGCGGTCCCGTTTTCTTCAAATATATCATAAACTGATGTTATCATCGGTAGATTTCTAAGTCTGGCAACGGATCTAAAATATTTTAAAAAGTCCATAAGAAATTTATTGAAGAATCTTTTATAATCAGTTTTTGGCTTAACTGTTATAAAATTATCACCTCTGAAGCATAAGTTAGTGGGATAAAATTCTTTTATATAAATTTTTGCTTTTTTAATTTTATCATAGCCGATGTATTCCAAAGATTCACCGCTTTTTTCAGCACTTTTACCTACGATATATCTTTGTGCAAGGACTGTTTTTTGCGGTAAAAATGGAAAGTCTTGGGTATCGTTTAAAGGGTACCCACAAAAAGGACATTCTGTTCGATTTTCTTCAAATTCTTTAAAGCAGTTTAGGCATAAATTTTTCATTTAAAATATCCTCCTTAAATCAAGCATGAAAATTTGAATTTTTGTTTTTATCTGTGGCTTTTAGCGTGAAAACTTCTATACTTTTTGTGTTTATTAGTTTTAAATTTGGTGTTATTTGAGAAAGTATTTCTTTTTCTAAATTTTCGTCTGAGCCCTGAGAAAGTAAAATAAACGCTTTTTTGGGTGGGTAATTATTTTTTGTTTTTAAAAATATTTTTTCGCTGTAATACCTTTGCATGCGGTCTATTATTGCCTTAAGAGGGGAAGGAAGTGAATGATTATAAATAGGCGAAGCAATAATTAATATGTTTGACGATTTTATAAAATTATCAAAATCATTAAGATCTTTAAATACGCATTTTGCTTCTTTTCTGCAATTTTTGCAGTCTATGCAAGGATGAGCAGATTTCTCATATGCGTTTATAATGTTTATTTTATCATAAAAAAGATTTTTTAAAAAGCTATTTAATAGTTTGTTTGTGTTACCGTTTTTGTGTGGAGAACCGTATAATATAAGTATATTATTGTTCATTCCTGATTTTCTTCTATAATTTCTTTTTTTGTTTGATCTCTGTTTAAATAAATATTTTGTAAAATTCCTATTCCTAAGTAAAGGCAAGCCGAAGAGGATCCTCCAACACTAAAAAACGGTAAAGTAACGCCCATAACAGGCAGTAAGCTTAAGCACATACCCAAATTAAAAATAGTTTGTGAAGCAATGAGACCGATAAATCCAAAGCATGTTAGTGAGCTTGTTAATTCGTTAGATTTTCTGGCTATATGTCCCGTTCTTAAAATGAGCAAAATCAAAAGAAAAATTATTAAAGTACAACCTATGAACCCCAGCTCTTCACCGGCTACGGAAAAGATAAAATCACTTTCTTGGATTGGTACTACGTTTTTTGCAACTCTTGGCCCATTAAACAAGCCATATCCCAAAAGCCCGCCAGAACCTATTGAAAGTTTTCCTTGGATTTGCTGATATCCCATATTAAGGGGGTCTCCTTCGGGGTTGAGCTGGATTAAAATTCTTTGTCTTTGATAATCTGCAAGTACGAATTTCCAAGCAATTGGCATTAATATAGCGCCCAGAATTATTATTGCAACAAAATATCTTAGCGGTAGCCCTGCCATAAAAGACATTGTTAAAGCAATGCATAAAAATATTATTGCAGCACCGTCGTCGCCCTGCATATGAGTAAGTACAACTGGTACAAGTGCATGTAATCCTAATAGTGCTACATTTTTAAATTTTTTTATTTTATCAGATTTTTTTAATTTTGCTAGGTGTTTTGCAAATGTTATTATAAATCCGATTTTGACAAGCTCGGAAGGCTGAAAAGTTATTCCCCCGGGGAGTTTTATCCAAGCCCTTGCATTTACTCCCGAAGCGCCTTCTATGGTGACGCCCATGAATAGAGTGTAAATTATTAAAGCAATGCAAAAAAGGCCAATCCATTTGGCGTTTTTAGAGACAAAATTATAATCTAAAATTTGTAAAAACAGCGCGCCTATTAATCCAACCATTACAGAAAGAAATTGGATGTTAAAATAATTAAAGCCTTCTCTTGAAATACTTGCAACTAATGAAAGGCCATACACGGCAATGAATATTATTATACTCCAAAGAAATTTATCGCTATATTTGAATGAATTCCAAACGGATTTAAACAGATTCACTTGGGTACCTCACTTTTCAATTTTTAATTTAAATTGTAGCATTTGTTTATAAAAAATGTTAAGAAAAATATTATAGAAGAGATTAAAACTATGGTTGCTCCAGCGGAAGTTCCGAGGTAGTATGAACATATAAGACCGGTTATGCCGGAAAACAGAGAAATCAGCACAGAAACCAGATGATATGACTTCATGTTTTTAACAATATTTCTAGCTGAAGCTGCTGGTAAAACCAAAAGGGAATTGATAATTAATATTCCCACCCATTTTAAAGATATAGTCACGATTAAAGCTATTAATAAAGTAAATATGTTTTTATAAAATTTTACGTTTATTTGTTTGCTTTTTGCCATGTCAGAGTTTAAACTTGCAATCATTAGTTTATTAAATGATATAGACCATACTAAAATGACCACAATTAAAGCCGCGGCTAAATATAAAATTTCTTTTGGAGTAATAGAAAGAATGTCGCCAATTAAATATCCCGAATATTTTGCAAAACCGCCGTGAGCGGAAAGAATCACCACTCCAAGGGCAATTCCCATAGAAGAAAATACACCAATTATAGTGTCCGATGAAGAAATTTTTGATTCAATAATACTTGAAATCCCCAGTGAAAATAATATTGCAAAACCCAAAAGGGAAACCGCAATGTTATCTACGCCCAGCATTACGCCGATTGCAATTCCGGTTAATGCGCAGTGGCCCATTGCATCAGAAAAGAAGGACATTTTGTTGTTTACTATCATTGTTCCTACAAGTCCAAATAAGGGCGCTATAAGAATTATTGCCAAAAAAGCGTTTTTCATAAAGGTGAATTCAACCCAAGAAAAAGGAAATAAATTTTCGAGTAAATTATATATTATTTCCATATAGAATCACCTCTGTCTGTATCCAGCCCAAACACTTCGCGCACTTTTTTGCTTTTTGAAAGATTATCTGCATTTCCAATTTCAGATATGGTGTGGTTCATTAATGCGTAAGATGTTGCGTATTTCATAACATGTCCCAAGTCGTGAGAAACCAAAACAACAGGCATATGGAAATCTTTCCGCATAGCGGTTATAATGCTGTAAAACCTGCTTATACCTTTTCTGTCTACGGCGGAAACAGGTTCATCAAGAAGCAAAATATCGGGCATTGGTTCTAAAGCGAAAGCTAAAAGAACTCTTTGCAGTTCTCCGCCGGATAGTTTACCAATGGGTTTATTTATGTGGTTTTGGGCGCCGACTTTTTCTAAGATTTCTTCGGCTTTCTTTTTTCTTTTGTTACT
>JAFRKM010000017.1 GCA_017431755.1 Clostridia bacterium | reverse complement strand
TCAGTATTATTCTCATCAAACTGTCTGCGTATTTTTTTGTACACCAAAACAACCTTTGCACCCTCACGAGCAAAAGCAGAGGCAGTTGTTGCTCCAATTCCCTGAGGGTTATTTGCCCCCGTAATTATGGCTACTTTATTATTTAATCCATAACTAATCATCCAAATTTTCTCCTTTAAGCCAACGGCTTCATCGTTGGGAAAATAATTACATCTCTGATTGATGCGCTATCAGTAAGCAGCATTACAAGTCTATCAATTCCAATGCCCAAACCACCTGTTGGAGGCATACCATGTTCCAAAGCTGTTATAAAATCTTCGTCAATTAAATTTGCTTCGTCATCGCCGGCATCTCTTAGCTTCATTTGATGTTCAAATCTCTTGCGCTGATCTATTGGGTCATTAAGCTCTGAATATGCATTTGCAAGTTCACGTCTTGTAACGAAAAACTCAAAGCGCTCCACCAAATACGGTGCATCCGCTTTTCTTTTGGTAAGCGGCGAAACTTCCACAGGATAATCACATATAAACGTCGGCTGAACCAAATGTTCCTCAACTCTTTCTTCAAAAACTCTATTTAAAATGTCACCCCATGTATCTGTCGGTTTAACATCTACACCTAATTTTTTGGCTACTTCGGTAGTTTTATTTATATCACCTTTATAGCTCAAAAAATCTTCACCAGTATATTTTTTTACAGCATCAAGCATTGTCATACGCTCAAAAGGTTTGGAAAGGTCGATTTTTTCACCTTGATATTCTATAACATCTGTTCCATTAGCCGCTTGCGAACATTTTCTGACTATATTTTCAGTAATATCCATCATGTCTTTATAATCAGCATAAGCTTTATAAAGTTCTATGCTTGTAAATTCCGGATTATGGCGGGTGGACATACCTTCGTGTCTAAAAAGACGACCCATTTCATAAACTTTATCCATTCCGCCTACTATTAACCTTTTTAAATAAAGCTCCGGAGCAATTCTTAAGTAAAGATCCATATCCAAAGTATTATGATGAGTTATAAAAGGTTTAGCGGCTGCCCACCAGGGGATTACGTTAAGTATAGGTGTTTCCACCTCAATAAAACCAAGATTATCAAGGTAATTTCTTATTTCTTTTATAATTTTGCTTCTTTTTATAAACGTATCTTTTATTTCCGGCGAAGATATAAGATCAAGATATCTTTGGCGGTACCTTGTATCGGTATCTTTAAGGCCATGGAATTTTTCAGGAAGCGGCAAAAAAGATTTAGAAAGAAGTTTAATTTCTTTTGTATGTACGGAAATTTCGCCCCTTCTTGTTTTAAAAACATAGCCCTTTATACCAACTATATCTCCTATATCCCACAAGGACATATTATTATAAATTTCTTCTCCGACATCATCAATTTTAAGGTACACTTGTATTTTGCCTTTAGCATCCAAAATATCCATAAAAGATGCTTTACCCATATCCCTGCGGCTAATTATTCTTCCCGCTATGGAAACATCTTTACCTTCAAACTCTTCAAAATTTGATTTTATCTGTTCAGAATTTTCTGTGCAATCATAAGTTGTAATTTCAAATGGATTTTGTCCTTTTTTCTTTAACGATTCAAATTTTTCACGCCTTATTTTCATCATTGCATTTAAATCTTCTTCAGAATTTATAATTTTATTCTCGGCGTCCAAATTTTCTGCCATATGTTTTTACCTCTCTTTTAAACTTTTAATTACTATTTAAAAATTTCAAGTATTTTATATTTAATAACACCGCTAGGTGTATTTACTTTAACCGTTTGACCTTTTTTGTGGCCAATAAGCGCCTCACCAACAGGAGATTCATCTGAAATTCTACCTTCTCTTGGGTCTGCTTCGCTGGAACCTACTATTTTGTATTCAACCGTTTCATCATATTTCATATCTTTTAATTTGATTTTTGAACCCACGTGAACTTTATCTGTACTGATATCTTTTTCGTCTATAACTTTCACATTTTTAAGCATCGATTCAATTTCAATTATTCTTGCTTCTATAATTGCTTGCTCGTTTTTTGCTTCATCGTATTCACTGTTTTCCGAAAGGTCACCAAAAGAAAGCGCTACTTTGATTTTTTCTGCAACTTCTTTTCTGCGAACAACTTTTAAATTTTCCAGTTCTTTCTCTAAATTTTTAAGACCTTCTGCAGTAAGTACTATCTGTTTTTCCATGTAAAATCACTCCATTAAATTAATATACACACCCTCCGGAGTACTTTTCCGGAGGGGATTTTATATATACTTAGTAAATTAAGTTTCAAATATGATTATACAAAAAACTAATTTAATATGTCAAGAAAAAACAAATACGCACCGCAAAAATCAATTTTTGCATTCATCTGAAAATCTGCAAATTTCACTGCCACTCCCCGCGAAAACCCGCGGTACAGTACCCACAATAACAACCTGTGAAATAAGAACATCTGTATTTACTTCTTCTGAACAAGAACAGCCAGGCATCATAACGCTAATTTTGCATTTAACGTTTACATACATCTGATAAATCGTTTGATTTATTCCAGAAGTAGAAAAATCACTTTTAAAATCAGTAAAAACACTTCCAGAAGCAGAAATTTTCATTGGGACCTTGGGCCCTTTTTCGTTAACAATTTCAAAACCGCTGAGCGTTCCAAGAGAAATCCAAAAATTTTTTTCTTTAAATTCTATAAATTTTTTCTGAATAGCAGATGCAAGTGAAGATTTAATCATATTAATTTTTAAAGCATCAAAGTGCAGCTCCTTTGTAAAGTTTTCTCCTTGATTTTCTGATTTTACAATACCGTTGTAAAAATCGGGGCTTTTATTTATTTCTTCCATAATGGAATTATTTATAATTTCCGAAACAATAATTTTCGCTTTGTTTCTGGCAATACTTTTTGCAACGGGTCTAAATTTAAAACTCAAAAAAAATAAAATAATTAAAAAAATAAAAAGAAAACAAATTATTTTTCGCCTTCTTTTCTTTATAATAAATTTATTCAATTTTCGGCCTCCTCCACCAAAACTCTGCAAAACTCTTTATATTAAAATATACTTATTTTTCAAAAACGTGATTTTATAAAAAGTAAATTATACCAGATATTATTTTTAAAAATATGGGAATTAATATAGTACAAGATAATTTAAAGTATCTTGATTAAATAAAGAAAGGGGTTTTTAAAATGTGCAACTGTTCTAACGAACACAGGGACTGCATTTGCCACAAAATATGCGGTACAATTAAATTAATTATGGCAGGAATAATAATCGGCAGTGCAGCAGGAATGGTTATAATGTACTTTTTTGACCACGACAGATGGCTTCAGTGCAAAGCAAAAAAAATGATTAAAGGTGCAGAAGAAGTAACAAAAAACATTGGGTCAAAAATAACAAACGCCGTAAATAATAATTAATCTGTAAATTAAATAACTTTCACTTTGTAAAAAAGAGCTTTCTGAAAATAAAATCAGAAAGTTCTTTAATTTATTTTTAAAATTTTTATTTGTTGCATTTATATATGCAAAAACACGGTATTTTTTAATGAATTACGTAAAAGAAAATTTAAAGGAGGAAATAAAAAATGGCAAATTCAGAAAAAATATTAAAAAAGAAAGAACTTTCATTTTGCTACCACTATATCGAAACAGGAAGCGCTTTTGAAGCCGCAAAACTTGCAGGATACAAAAATAATGTCCGAGCAAAAGCAATTAAACTTTTGGAAAGCAGCAAAATTGCAAAAAAAATCGAAGAAATTTATACAGAGAAAAAAAGAAATTTAATGTACAAAGCTACCAGCGGATACGAAAGACTTGCTTTTGGAAATATTTGCGACTCAATTAAACTTTTGTTTTGCGAAAATATTTCTTACAAAGACCTAGAAAAAATGGATTTATTTAATATCGCCGAAATAAAAAAGCCAAAAGAAGGCGCTATGGAAATTAAATTTTTTGACAGACTTCGTGCACTTGAAAAACTTGAAGAAATCGACACAAACGAAAAAAACGACAAAGATCCTTTTTACTATGCATTAGAGCAAGGCCTAAAAAAACTTGGGAATGCGGAACCGCCCAAGGAGGCATAAATGAAACTAAAAGCCTTTTCTAAAAAACAAATTATTGTTCTTTCTTGGTGGGCCAAAGGATCAAATTACGAAAATTATGACGCAATAATTTGTGACGGCTCTATCAGAAGCGGGAAAACCATTTGTATGTCACTTTCGTTTATATTATGGGCTTTTTATAAATTCAACGGTTCAGCTTTTGCAATGTGCGGAAAAACAATTCGCTCTCTTAAAAGAAACGTAATTACGCCTATACTTCCTGTCCTTAAAAGTTTGGGGTTTAACTGCAAACAAAAATTTTCTGAAAATATGCTGGAAATTAACTATCAAGGCCGGACAAATCTAATCTATTTATTTGGTGGAAAAGATGAATCCTCCGCTTCTTTGATTCAAGGTATAACTCTTTCTGGAGTGCTTTTTGATGAAGTTGCGCTTATGCCCCGTTCTTTTGTTGATCAAGCTTTAGCCAGATGTTCTGTTGCCGGATCTAAATTTTGGTTTAACTGCAATCCCGAATACCCGGGGCATTGGTTTTATAAAGAATGGATTTTAAAAGCTAAAAGCCGAAGAGCTTTTTATTTGCATTTCACAATGGATGATAATCCTTCACTTTCAAGCTCGCTAAAAGAACGCTACAAACGGCTTTACAGTGGAACCTTTTACCAAAGATTCATAGAAGGGAAATGGGTTGCTGTAGAAGGTTTAATCTACCCCTACATGACTGAATCAACAGCTTTTTGCGATGTACCAAAAGAAAATTTCTCAAAATATGCAATTTCTTGCGATTACGGCATAGTAAATCCTACTTCTTGCGGACTTTGGGGAGAATCAGACGGCATTTGGTACAGAATTGATGAATACTACTATGATTCCAGAAAAGAAGGTGATACTAGAACAGACGAAGAACACTACATGCATCTTTGCAAACTAATCGGCAACAGGCACATAAGTTCAATAACCGTAGATCCCTCTGCTGCAAGTTTTATAACACTTATTAAAAGGTACGGAAAATATAACGTAATTCCAGCAAAAAATAATGTTGTTGACGGCATAAGGGAAGTTTCTACGGCTTTGAAAAGAGGTGATATAAAAATATGTAAAAATTGCGTAAATTCTATAAGAGAATTTTCGCTTTACAGATGGAACGACACTGCAAACAAAGACACACCAGTAAAAGAAAACGACCACGCAATGGACGACATAAGATATTTTGTAACAACAATAATGGCCGCAGACGAAGAACCTTTCTTCGCTTTCGCAGCTTCAAGATAATAAATTTTAAGGAGTGTAAACGTGAAATTTTTTAAAAAAAAGACTCAAAACTTTTAAGCAGTGCAAACTGAGACAGCAAACTGCTCAAAAAGCCATCCTTTTACAGAAATTAGTAATTATATTCCCGGATCAAACTACAAATTTAAACTTTACAAAGCTATTAAAGAAGCCATACCAATTATTGACGCAGCAATTTCAAAAATAATCCGTTTAACAGGGGAATTCTCTATTAAATGCGAAGACAAGGAAATTGAAGCCGAAATAAATAATTTTGTAAACAGCGTTCAAGTAAATTCTTGCTCCTGCGGTGTGAACGCCTTCATTTTATCCCATTTAAATCAGCTACTCACATATGGCACAGCCGTGGGCGAAATTGTTATTAATTCTGAAGGCACAAAAATAGATGCTCTTTATAACGCTTCACTTGATAATTTAGAGCTTTTAACGGGAAACAATCCACTAAAATTAAAAATTTTTAGAAAAAACAAAAAAGGTCAGCTTTCGGAAATAAAATATCCTGAGCTTATTCTTATTTCCACTCTTAACCCTGAACCCGGACAAATTTACGGCAATTCCATTTTAAAAGGGCTTCCTTTTATAAGCGATATATTGTTAAAAATTTACAACAGCATCGGAACAAACTGGGAGCGAGTGGGGAATGTAAGATTTGCAGTTACTTATAAACCATCTTCTGAAGCGGGTGAAAGAGCTTACACCAAAGAACGTGCTTCTCTTATCGCTTCAGAATGGAGCAAAGCCATGAAAAACAATCTTCAGCCAAGCGACTTTATTGCAATTGGTGATGTAAGCATCAAAGCAATCGGAGCAGATAACCCAATTTTAGACAGCCAAGTTCCAGTACGTCAAATGCTGGAGCAAATTATAAGCAAACTTTCCATTCCGCCTTTCCTACTCGGCCTCAGCTGGTCAACCACTGAAACGATGTCTGCCCAGCAATCAGAAATACTAAGCAGCGAACTGGATTCTTACAGACGAATTTTAAATCCTATTATCTACAAAATATGCAGCATGTGGCTTAGACTAAAAGGCTATGACGAAAAAATTGAAATCAACTGGGAAATGGTGGACCTTAGCAATCAATTAGACATTGCTAACACAAAACTTATAAATGCAAAAACTTTAGAAATTGAAAAAAAATTAGAACAATCAGAACAATCAAATATTCAAAATCTACAGGAGGCTTCCCAATGAAAGAAGGATACATAGTTAAAAACGCAAAAGATTTAAAAATTTCAACCGATGAATTAGAAATGATAAACAAATTAACCCGAAGAAACTTTGAAGAAAACGAAGTTTACACATTTAATGTTGTCCTTTGCGACAACGAAATTGACCGCGAACATGAACGCTTTACAGATGAAGCGCTTGATAAACTCTCCACGCTTTTCGTTGGGAAAACCGGAATACTCGACCACAACCCAACAAGCGGAAATCAGACCGCCAGAATTTACAAATGTTACACGGAATTTGTAAAAGGCAAATTTAACAAATTAAAAACACCTTACAAAAGGCTCGTGGCAAAGGCTTATATGCCTAAATCAGAAAAAAACGAAAATATAATTTTGGAAATTGATTCTGGAATAAAAAAGGAGGTAAGTGTAGGCTGCTCTGTGGAAAGCAAAATATGCTCCATTTGCGGGCAAAATATAAATGAAACAAAATGCGCACACAAAAAAGGCAGAAGGTACAAAATCGAAAATGTATACAAAACCTGTCATTACATACTAGATAATCCAACTGATGCCTATGAATGGTCTTTCGTTGCAGTACCGGCTCAGCGTGAAGCCGGAGTAATAAAAGCCTTTTCGCCACTTATGAAAGGAGGTGAAAAAAACATGGAAGAAATAATTAAATCTTTAAACAGTGGGCAAACGGTAACACTTAATGAGCAAGAGGCTTTAAAAATTGTTGATTTAATTAAAAACCTTAAAGAAAAAGCTCAAATCGGAAACTATTACAAAGAGGAACTTAGGTCAGAAGTTGTAAGGCTTTCTAGCTTAGTTCAACCAGAAGTAAGCACAGAGCTTATGAAAAGCATTACAAACAAATTTTCTATTGAAGAATTAAAAGCATTTAAAAAATGCTTTCAGACTAAAATTTCAAAATCATTGCCAATAAAGCCGCAATTCGTATCCGAAAAATCGGAACAAGAAAATTTTCAAAACATTGAATTTAAAATTTAGAAAAAAATTTAAAAATATATAATATGGAGGAATTAAAATGTCATTTTGTGATTCAATAAAATTAGAAAAAGGTATGTATAACGTAAGAGGAAAAAGCTTTACAGAAGTTCTGGAAGGGCTTGACCCATCAGAAAACTACAAAGAAACAAATTTAAACGGCCTTGACGCTTATCAAAGACAATTAAAGAGATTTGATATTAAAGTAAGCGGACCAAACTGCGACAAAGTTGAGAAATTCTTTACTAGCACAGACTCCGCAGTATTATTTCCGGAATTCATTTCCCGCTCAATTAAACAAGGCATGGAATCCTTTAAATTAATACCAGAAATAACTGCCGCAAAAACAATTATAGACGGTGTAGATTACAGACCAATAACCGCAGCCACCGGAGTAGTTGTTTCACCAGTTACAGAAGGCACAGCCATGACAAGCGTAAGCGTAACATCAGCTAATGCTTTGGTTAATTTAACAAAACACGGAAGAGTATTTTCTTCAAGCTATGAAGCTATGAGGTTCCAAAATTTAGATGTTATATCCGTAATATTCAAAAAAATCGGCATGGATATTGCCGCAGAACAACTTTATGATGCTGTAACAGCTCTTTTACCAAACACTTCTATGGGCGTTGCAACAGCAAACACACTTACATATGGTGACCTTTTAAGCTTATGGGCTGCTATTAATCCATACAATCCAAACGTTATGATAGCTTCTGAAAAAACAGTTAAGAAAATACTTGCATTAAATGAAATGAAAGACGCACATGCAGGTCTTGGATTCCACGGAACAGGCAAACTCATAACGCCAATCGGTGCAAAATTAATTGTAGACACTAAAAAAATAGCAGACGACAAAATTTTAGCATTCGATAAAGATTTCGCCCTACAAATGGTACAATCTGGCGATATATCAGTAGAATACGACAAAGTTATCGATCAGCAACTCGATAAAGCAGCAATCAGCGTAACCACAGGATTCTCCACAATTTGTGCTGACGCAGTTAAACTCTTAGATATCACAACAGCTGCTGTTTAAAATAATTATTGATTCCCTATCTTTACAAGGTAGGGAGTCCCCTTTATTATAAATTAAATACTAAAGGAGGAAAAACTTTGAATTTAGAAGAAATATTAGAAAGATTTAAAATTATTTCAGGAGTTTTAGAAGGAGATACAGCCAAATGGATTCCTATATGTGAAGACGCATTTCACGAAATACTTTTAAGTTTAAAAAAAGATGTAGACCACAACGCCCCTGAAAACTCCAGAAGATTAAACGTTGCTGCCGCTGTACTTGCTTTTTATAAATATTCACTTTGCAAAGCCTCGGTGGATTCTACGGAAGCTTTTACTGCAGGTGAAATTCGTATAAAAACCGATTCTCAGTCAAATATAAAAAGTGCTTACCGCATGTGGCGAGAAACACGAAAAAGCATATCGGATCTTTTAGAAGATAATGAATTTGTATTTGAAAGGATTTGATTTAGTTGATATCAGAAGCTAATTCTTTAATAAAAAAATACGGACAAACCGTATCAATCAAAAAAACAGCTTTATCTGACCCTGAAATTACAAAAGCTTTCATTCAGCCATTACGTTCAGACTATCAAAGCAATCTATATGGCGATTATATTGAAACCGAAGGAGTAGAACAATTTTTATATATAGGATTACCTAATCACAATCTGCCTGATTATCCAAATACAACACGTATAACCTTTTCAAATCAAACTTACACAATCAAAAAAGCCGAAAACGTTTATTTTGGCGAAAATGTTTTATACGTAAGAGCTGTTTTAGAAAAAGACAGCTAACAATAAACACTATCAATATCGAGCTATTTTTATAATAGCTTCGGTATTGCTTTTAAAAAGAATTAAAAGGAGCAATTAAACAATGTTGGAACATGAATATTTAAACCCCGTGGGAAGAGCAAATTTATTAGAGCCTATAATCGTATCCGGAAAATATTTCAATATAAAGCTCTTATCTGCGTACGATTTTATGCTCTGTACCAAAATGTTAGATGAACTTACTAAAATGTTTATTAATCAAAATTTTGAAAAAAAGTTATCAAATAACATATGTCAATACGCGTGCCTAGTTTCGCTGTGCCTTTACAATTCAAAAAAACAAAAAGTGTTTAATTCCCCAATAGATGCTTTGAAAAACTTAACCCCAAGTGAAATTTTTTTGATATATTCAGAGTACAAAAAACTTTTAAAAAAAATTTATAATAAAGATAAAATCTCCTACAGCATTCTGGAAAAAGTAAAAAAACACCATAATAATAAATTAAATTATTTTTTAAAATAAATATGTTGACTTTTATATTTAATGTGTGATAAAATGCTAAATAGTTAGTAGTTATGTAAAAAGAGAGTGGGAACACCCACTCCTTTGCTTATATTATAGGGGGAATTAAATGACAAAACCATCAAAAAGCAAATCTATAACTGAAACTGTACATCAAATGGCAAAGCCTATTGCCAAAAATTTAAATTTAGAGCTCTGGAATATAAAATTTGTAAAAGAAGGGCCTAACCGCTATTTAAGAGTTTTCATCGACAAACCCGGTGGCGTTACTTTAGACGATTGCGAAAAGATGAGCCGAGCTTTAGACAAGCCCCTTGACACATATGATCCTATTCCCTATTCATATTGCCTGGAAGTATGTTCACCTGGTATTGAACGGGAACTTTCAGATGATTATCATTTAAATAAATATATAGATCATAAAATAAAAATAAAGCTAATACGCCCATTTGACAATCAAAAAGAATTTGAAGGCATATTAAAATCATTTGATAAAAATTCCATTTCAATAGAAAATGAAGAAAATACAGAAACACTAAATTTTGAAAGAAAAAATATATCACATATAAATTTAAAAGATTAAAGGAGAATCAGAAAAATGAGCGCAGAAATTTTTAAATCATTAAGATTATTAGAAAAAGAACGTGGCATATCTATGGATTTTATGCTTGAAAAAATTAACAAAGCAATAGTTGCCGCATGCAAAAACAACTACGACGGAAACGAAGAAGTAATTGTAAGCATAGACGAAGAAAAAAGCCTATTTAAAGTGGAACTTCTAAAAACAGTAGTTAAAAAAGTTGAAATCCCCGGAAAAGAAATATCTTTGGCAGAAGCAAAAAAAATAAACAAAAAAGCAAAAATTGGCGAACAAGTTGGCATAGTCCTTGACACCAAAGATTTTGGGCGAATTGCAGCG
>JAFRKM010000016.1 GCA_017431755.1 Clostridia bacterium | reverse complement strand
TTTTCTTAAAGAAATTCAAAAACTTATGCAAATTGCTCATAAAACTCAAGAGCTAGCCAAGCTGTCACATTTTTCTTATTTAGAAAAACTTGCACGCGCAACAAAAGACGAATGTAAAAGATTATTTTCAAAAATAAAAGCCGAACGTAGTCAAGGTGACAACCTCAGTCAATATAAAGGCCACTATACAGACGAACGAAATAAATTTCTTAACGAAGCTCACAAAATATCTAGAAGAATATGTCTTTTTTGTCAACATATCGAAACGGTGTTCAACGTCCAATTACAAAAAGATACCATCGAATCAAATAATGTAATTAAAAGCCTTGATACTATGCCTAGTTTATTAAATAACTTCTACGAGGCAATTAAAAATCTCAAATAAAATTTAACCCCCGCTGAAAATTAAATTCAGCGGGGTTGTTTTTATATGTTTTTAGTTAAGTGTTCGAGCAATTACCGCAGCGGTTTTGGTTTGAGGAGCTTTCGTTAAAGCGTGGCGGGAAAAATTCTTCTGTTTTGAACTCTATTCTGCTAAAGAGGTCGCACGGAGTGTCGATTGAAGCAACACATTCTTTATTCGGAATACAGAAATCATAAGCAGGTATTCTCATTTGTACGTTTCTTTCAATCTGAACTATTGAAAACAATCCCAAAGTTACGGCAACTGTTCTATTTACGGAATTACTTTGAACAAATTCTCCCCCGAACCTACGGCAAATATGCTCCGGAACTCTACATTGAGGCTGACGAGAGCATTCACAAGGATCACAAAGTTTTGCCGAAAGCGCCACCGGAGCCGCCACTTGAACCGTTGCCCTTGGCAAATTCCTAAATGAAGAACTTGTTATATCAAAATCCGAGCTGGATCTTTCTGAACTAAAAATTTTAACATTACCTTCGCTGCCGTAAAGCACAGCTTTTTTATTAAACACGCATAGACCCGATACATTTGCCGGTACAACTGAAGGAGCGATAAAAACTTCTAAATCCACCTCAAAAAAGTAGGTTATATCTACTGAATAATAACCCCTTCTAAAAGGAATTGGCTCTAAATCTACATATGTGTTCAAAACGCTGGCGTTTCTAATCCTTACACTGCTTGCTTGGTCAATAATATTTTGGCTGGATTCGTTAAAATTAACTCTTAAATTCTCCAAGCAATCTTTATCCGCACAAGAATCATATATTCTATATGCATTTATACAAACGGATTCTTTAAATTGATTATCTTGGCATGAGAATGTAGAAAAATTCTCTGTCATAAAAAATTCCCCCTATAATATTGAGCGGGTATCAAGCTTCTAATTTTTTAATTTTACATTATTTCTTGATTCCCCGATATTGAAAATCTGGCTTTCAATACCATATTATGGAGGGTTTTTATTTATGTTACTTTATTAAATTAAAAATCTATTTTTTCTGAAGGCCAGCAAAATTCGACATAAGTTTTTTTGTGCCCTCAGTATCAAATAACACTTCCAAAAGATTATCTCCACCCATCGGAGTTGCGGAAATAACTGTGCCATGGCCAAAAGTTTTGTGTTCAACGGAATCTCCCGGTTTAAAATTAGATTTTGCCGACTTAACACCTGCTCCGCCCACAACTTGACCAAAATGATGCGCAGCTACAAGTGAATTGTTGCGTAATTCTTGTGCAGGTCTAGGTTTATATTCGTCACTTTTTAAAGCTTTCCAATCACGAGATTTTGTTTTTTCCAAAAGCTCTTCGGGAATTTCATTTAAAAACCTTGAAGGTTTATTATGCGACGTGCTCCCAAAAAGCATACGACTATCGGAATTTAATATATAAAGTTTTTTCTTTGAACGAGTTATCCCAACATATGCCAGGCGGCGCTCTTCTTCTATTTCATTTTCGTCCATCATAGACTGCATACCAGGAAAAATTCCTTCTTCAAATCCTGGAATAAACACAGTGGTAAATTCCAAACCTTTAGCAGAATGAAGCGTCATCAAGACAACAGAATCGGAGTTTTCATCGTAATTATCAATATCAGAAAGAAGTGAAACCTCCTCTAAAAATCCTGCCAAGGTTGCAGTCCCTGGATTTTCTTCTTCATATTTTTTTAAGTTTGTAAAGAGCTCTTTAACATTTTCAATTCTTGTTTCTGTTAGTTCTTTGTCGCTTTTTAAATAATCAATATATCCTGTTTTTTCAAGCAAAATGTCATACAGTTCGTAAAGTTTTGTGTCAGGATTTTTATTAATTTCAATTAAATCGTCAATTAAATCAGCAAAATTTTTAAGCTTCAGCGAAACCCTCTGAAGTTGTTCATAGTTATCGGCGTCTCGTATTACCTCAAGCAAACTTTTCCCTGTTTTTTTTGAAATTTCCATCGCCTGAGTAATAGTTCTTTCACCAATTGATCTTCTTGGTTGATTTATTATTCTTTTCAAACGCACTTCATCAAAAGGATTATTAATTACACTCAAATACGCAATCATATCGCGAATTTCCCTACGCTCATAAAACCTAAGTCCACCTAAAATACGATATGGTATACCAGATTTAATCAAAACTTTTTCTATGATATTAGACTGTGAGTTCATCCTATAAAGAATTGCAATATCTGAATATTTTGCCCCTTTTGCAACCATATCTTGAATTGCTTCGGCAATATATTCTGCTTCATCATGCTCACTGTAAGCGGTATGAGACTTAATCTTATCGCCTTTTTCGTTTTCTGTCCAAAGAGTTTTACCCTTTCTGCCAACATTGTTTTGAATAATAGCATTTGCAGCATCCAATATAGTCTGCGTAGATCTATAATTTTGCTCCAAACGTATTGTTTTTGCGCCTTTAAAATTCTTTTCAAAGTTCAAAATGTTCTCAATTGTAGCACCGCGAAATTTATATATACTTTGATCATCATCACCAACAACACATAAATTACCGCTTTTTTTTGCTAAATTGCGAACCAAAACATACTGAACGTAGTTTGTATCTTGATATTCATCAACCAAAATATATTTAAATTTATTTTGGTATTTTTCCAGTACTTCCGGATTTTTTTCAAAAAGCAAAACTGTGTTCATAATTAAATCGTCAAAATCCATAGCATCGGATTCACACAGCTTTTTTTGATACATTTCATATATATCCGCCACAGCAGAAAGTCTATAATCACCCGCCGCAGAATTTTTAAATTCTTTATAATCTATCAAACTATCCTTTGCGCGAGAAATCTCATATTTTATAGATTTATAAGAAAAAATTTTGTCATCAAGATTAAGATTTTTAATGCAGTCTTTTATTATACGTTTAGTATCGTCATCATCATAAACGACAAAATGATTGCTATAACCTAACTTTTCAGCATTTTCCCTTAAAATTCTGGAACAAAGCGAATGAAAAGTAGATGCCCAAATATTTTTTCCTTCTTCACCTAAAGCGGCCTCCAAACGGTTTTTCAATTCACCTGCAGCTTTATTTGTAAAAGTAATAGCAAGAATATTCCAAGGATTTACAGGATTAAATTTTATTATATCTTTAAAATCGTCAGCGCTTTTACCCTCTTTATAGCCTTTATCAAGAATTTCAATTGTTTTTTCGTCAATATTTTCAGGAACTTCTTCGGTTATATAAGCACTGCCGAAATTTATCATATTAACAATTCTATTTATTATCGCGGTAGTTTTTCCACTTCCCGCTCCCGCCAAAACAATTAACGGACCATCTATATTAAACACAGCTTCTTTTTGACTTTTATTCATTCGGCTAAAACTTCGTTCAAGTAAATCCTTTTTTAATTTTTTAAACTTATTTATAAGTGTTTTCTTCATATTTGCACCGCCATATTATTTTAAAAAGATGCTGACAACTACTGACATCTTTTGATTTTACAATAAATATTTTACATTATTTTCATTTAAAAATCAATCTAAAAAATATGTAAATTATTGTCTAAATACATATGCACATATATTATAACAATAAAAAAACCTCATCAATGAGGTTTTTTATCTACTAAATTTTATTTCTGAAAGATTATAATTTTTTGGCTGAATTGATTTGTCCTCATTATCCATCAAAACTTTTACATACCCAGAAATTACATTACAAGAAACAACTTCACCCTTACCATCAGGAGTTTCAACTGTGGAACCAACACTTGGCATAGTACTTATTGCCTCGTGATAAAAATCTTGCTCATATTTAAGGCAACACATAAGTCTTCCGCATGTTCCGGAAAGTTTTGTGGGATTCAGCGAAACACCTTGATCCTTCGCCATCTTTATAGAAACAGATTGAAAATCGTCAAGAAACTTGCCGCAACACAAAGGTCTCCCGCACGGAGCTAATCCGCCCACCATTTTTGCCTCGTCACGAATTCCCACTTGCCTAAGTTCTATTCTTATTTTAAACGTAGACGCAAGATCTTTCACCAAATTTCTAAAATCAACCCTAGATTCCGAAACAAAATAGAATATTACTTTGCTTCTATCAAAAATATATTCCACATTTATTAATTTCATTTCCAATTTATGCTCGTCGATTTTCTTTTGACAAATTTTTCGCGCTTTTTCTTCTTCTTTCTTTTTCTCTTCCAGTGATTTCATATCTTTTTCAGTGGCTTTACGCAGTATTTTTTCACCAGGAAGTATTAAATTTTTAAATTTGTCTGCATTTTCTGCATAAACAACTTTTCCGGATTCTATACCTCTTTTGGTCTCAGCGATAATCATATCTCCCACCGAAATATTATAATGGCACGAAAAATAATGTATTTTTCCTACCTCAAAAAATCTAGCTCCTATAATTTTATCCATTTTTTCTCCTTTTTTATATTTTAGCGCACAATGTACACACCAATAAATTAAAATTCACATTTCTTTCTAACATCTTGAGTACGTTTTCTAAAACATCTATTTTTTCTACTAATTTTTCATTCAAAGAATCTTTATCGCAGTTTTTAATTAAAAGCTCTATAATCACATTGATCAACTGCTTGAAAAAAATCCTATCATTAGGTATTTTCCCACCAAGCGACAGTATTTCAACCTTATCATCATCTAAAATTGCTTTTACAAAATTCTCGCCAAGCTTTTCGACATCACTATCTAAATCTTCATTTTCTAAAAATCTAAATATCTGGCATCTGGACCTAATAGTACTTATAAGAGCCGACAAAAATTCGGTGCAAATAATAAAAACCACATTTTTAGGCGGCTCTTCCAATATTTTAATAAAAGCATTTTGCGCCTGAACAGTAAGCAGCTCACCGTTTTTTATTATATAAAATTTATACCCGCCTTCATTAGAAACAACATATGCATCTTCGCGAATATTCCTTATACTTTCAATTTTTATAGATTTAGAATCTTTTTCCGGCTCTATAAATTTCACATCAGGATGACATCCGGCTTTAAGTTTTATACAATCCGAGCATTTTTTACAAGGTTTTTCATTACTCCCTTTGCACATAGCATTTTCTAAAACTTCACTCAAATAATCTTTTATAGATATAAAATTTTTACCCTCTATAATTATTGCATGCGGTAAAGCATGCTCTCCCGCTAAAAAAATTAGCCTTTGTAAATATGTATTATTTTCCATATTTCTAAACTAAACCTTTTCAAATCTATCTACATTTAAAACAAAAATAATCGCGCCACCAGTTGTAACTTGGAATGGCTGTTGGTTCATATCAGGCACAGGTGAAACACCCGATATAAGTTGGTCTCTTTTACTGCTATATTTTGAAATAATATCAATTACTTTATTTGTTTTGCTATCTTCCACACCGATTATAAGCGTTGTATTACCGGATTTTAAAAATCCCCCCGTAGATGCCATTTTTGTAACCTGAAAATTTTCCTCGGTTAAAGCATCCATTACAACTGAAGAATCGTCTTTACTCATAATTGCCATAACAAGTTTCATAATATAACACCTCATAAAAATAATATTTTACATACCGCACTTATTTTAACACATTTATTTTTGAAATTCCATATTTTCTCAAAACTTCTTGTTCATAATCTGAAATTTTTTCTCCCGGCATAATAACAGGAACTCCCGGAGGGCAAGGACAAGCTATTTCACCCGCAATCTTTCCTACTGCTTCATTAATGTTTACTTTAATAGTTTCAGCCATAACGGC
>JAFRKM010000002.1 GCA_017431755.1 Clostridia bacterium | reverse complement strand
CCACTTAAACTTTTTGTAAAAAGCAGATTTGTTTTTTGTGACCACGGGGCGCTTAGCAATCAGATTAAAGATAAAAAAGCAACTTTCTTTAGAAAAATCGCAGCAAAATTTAGCGATAAGATAGTAGTTCTTACAAATCATACAAAAAATGAATATCATAAAATATTTGGTGTTAAAGAAGACAAAATAAAAACCATACCAAATTTTATAGATGAAGAAATTTTAAAGACTAAAGGAAATTATAAAGCAGATTCAAAGCTTATACTTTCTTCAGGTAGATTTACCCCTGAAAAAGGCTTTGATATGCTTCTTTATGTTGCAAAAATTGTTTTTGAAAAGCATTATGATTGGCAGTGGCACATTTTTGGAGATGGTCCGGAATTTAATAATATAAATTCTAAAATTAAAAAACTGAAATTAGAAAAAAATGTTAAATTAAAAGGCATGGCAGATAATATGTATAGCAAATATAAAGATTACGGAATTTTTGTTTTAACGTCTTATCGTGAGGGCTTTTCTTTGGTATTATTAGAAGCTAAAGCAAATTCTTTGCCGCTTGTAAGTTTCGATTGTGTTGCGGGCCCTTCTGAAATTATTTGTAATGGAATGGACGGATATTTAATTCCGTGCTATAATAAATTAAGGATGGCAGAAAAAATTTGTCAACTTATAGAAGATAGCAGCCTTAGAGAGCGATTTTCTAAAAATTCACAAAATAATATAGAAAAGTTTAAAAAATCAAATGTTATTGTGAAATGGATAAATTTTATAAAAAATTTATAATATTAAAATGTGGGTGAAAATTAATGGAAATATCAAGATTAGCCGATACAAAATATTATGATAAAATCAAAATTTTTTCAGTGTTTTTTTTCTTAATAGTGCTAATTGGCAGGTTTATAAATTTATATTGGGCTTTGCCGCATAAACTGGATAGTGCCGCGTTTATAGGCATATCTTTTTTTGCGGTTTTATTTGTTGGGTTGGATTTAATTAATAGTAAAAAGATTTATAAAACACCAAATTTGATGTATTTGTTATTTTTTACTGTTTCATGCACTATTTCATGCCTTATTTATATTGAATACGGTTGGGGCGGAAATTTAAAAGCGCTGATTTCCATTTTTGTAAGCCTTTTCTTTTTATATCCGTTTGTAACTATTAATGGAAAAGAAGTAACAAAGAAAATAATTATTCGTTTGCAAAAAATTTTGATTATAGTGTGGATGATTGTTGCCGTTGCGTCTGTAATAACTTTTTT
Source organism: Clostridia bacterium (assembly GCA_017431755.1). Classification (GTDB taxonomy): domain Bacteria; phylum Bacillota; class Clostridia; order Oscillospirales; family Acutalibacteraceae; genus UMGS1491. The sequence continues at coordinate 7,689 of JAFRKM010000002.1, read as the reverse complement.
GATCCAGTATTCCAATATATTTTATGTTAGTGGTACGCGAATTCTTGTTGGGTGTATTGAAAATCGACTTTTTGGATTTTTTTCAGATCCCAATTATGCGTCAGTTATTTCAATTTTAACAATTATTTTTTCAGTTGCAATACTAAATTACAAAAATCAAAGCAAATTAATGCGAGCGATATGCATAGCTAATATAATCGTGCAGTTTATTTATATAGTTTTGGGCGCTTCAAGGACTGGTGAGGTTTGTTTGCTTTTGGTGGCGCTGGTTTCTGGTTTTGTGTATAGCTATAAATTTAAACCAAGTGGCAAATTTTATATGGTATTTATTAGAATTCTTATAGCGATCTGTTTATGTGTGTCTATACATTATTTAATTGAATATTCTAGAGAATTGTTTTCCTATACGCCATCATTTTTTAGTAGTGTTTCTGAACCGGATCATGGTTCATCTAGCTTTATTTTTCATCAGGTTTCTATGGAAAGACCAGACGTTGCGGAAAGTACGGATATTTCAAATTTAAGATTTAGAATTTGGGGTAGCGCTTTAGAAATTTTTAAAACGTCTTGGGCTTTTGGTGCATCGCCAAGAAATGCACTCGTTTATGCAAAAGATGTGTTGCCGGGTGCGTTTATAGTTACTCGTGGGTATGACGCGCATAATTTTTATGTTGCTGTTCTACTTTATACAGGTTTGTTTGGTGCGCTGTTTTTAGGGTGTTTTCTTATTAAATCAGCATATTTGATTATAAAATATTACATCAAAAATCGTTTTTCAGTGGATGATCCATTTTTTAATTCGCTGGTTATATCTGCGCTTTGCGTTGCAGCTTCGGGTATGTTTTTGTCTGAAATATTATTTATAACAACACTTGGTTCATTTTTCTTCTGGTTGTTTTTAGGCTATATAATGAATTCGATTGACTGCAATTCCAAATGTAATGTTGAGGATAGGTAATTTATATGAGAACAAAAAATTCTTTAATGAATAGTATAGCGGGCTGTTTTTCATATGCTGTTATAATGCTTGGTTCGTTTATAACGCGTAAATTTTTTACTGAAATACTTGGTTTGCAGTATGCTGGTATAGAAACAAATTTTCCATTAATAATTTCTGCTTTGGCAATAGTAGAAATGGGGTTGGGAATAGGAATTTCTTATAAGCTTTATAAGCCGATTGCAAACAAGGATTGGGAGCAAGTTTCGGTTATACTGTGTTTTTTGCGTAAATTATATATTATCATAGCAGCCGCGGTTTTGGCGCTTGGTTTGGCAGCAGTGTATTTTGTGGTTACACCTATGCAGGGGGATTTTTCAAAACTTTGGCTTTCTGAAATTTTTATATTGTATGTTTTGGATGTTGTTGTATCATACCTTTATTCGCACAAAAGGTCCATGATTATAGCTGATCAAAAAAATCATATTAATAATAATATTCACACATTGGCTCAAGTGCTGATGTTTGCTTCTCAAATAGCAATTTTAAAGATTTTTGGGTCTTTTGAGTTATATGTAATTTGTAGAATTGTATCTAAACTGGTTGAAAATGTGCTTATCTCATATATGTTTGATAAGAAGTATCCTTTTATAAATCTTAAAATAAAAACGAAATTACCCAGTATAGAAAAAAAAGATCTCTTTAAGAATATGAAAGCGCTTTTTGTTCACAAAATTACAAGTTTTAGTACTACGGTTTTTTCTTCATTGATAATAATGTATGTTTTGGGGCTTGAGATTAGTGGAATATACGGAAATCATATGATGATTGTTATGGCGCTTATAACTGTAACGAATGAAGTGTTTAATGGTGTAATCGCTAGCTTTGGTAACCTTTTAAATACAGAAAACAGAGAAAAAGTATATAATAATTTTAATGTTTTGTATTTTTTCAATTTTTTAATTTATTCGTTTATAATATGTTCTTTTGTAAGTGTTATTACACCGTTTATGGGCCTTTGGATAGGAATAGAATCAGCTCTTGGAATAGGTACTATTATTTCAATAGCAGGCTATCTTTATATTAACGGAATTCGTCAGTCAATAGGTATGGCTAAGGTTAGTGCAGGAATATATGATCCGGATAAATATATAGTACTATTTGGGGCAATAATTACTTTTATTGTATCGTTTATTTTATTAAAACCTTTGGGTATAGCGGGAGTTATGATAGGGAATGTTGTTGGAGTTATGGCAATACCGTATTGGGTACAGCCCTATCTGGTTTACGATGAAGTATTTAAAAAGAGTGTTAAAACTTATCATTTTAAATTTGCATTATATACCGCTCTTACTTCTATTTATTGTTTTTTCTGTTATGAAGTGGGAGCGTGGGCTTATAAAAATCATGTTACAGATAATATGGCCTACACGCTTTCTCATATTATAAATAGACCATTTTCAGAGTTAAGTTTAATTTCTCAGGTTATATTTAATATGCTAGTTTGTATTTTCATTCCTAATTTGATTAATATTCTTGTATTTTGTAGGACAAAAGAATTTAAAGACTTGTGGAAAGTAACAGAGGGTATTTTGAAAAGGTCTAAGAAACAATAAAGGAGGAGTTTAACTTTGAACGTATTGTTTTCTATGTTTACTTATTTAATTCAAGTTATGCTGCCGTTTATGGGCATTTTAATAATTGGGTGCTGTTTTAAGTCTTTATTTTCAAATTTAAGTTTTAGGCATCCTTTAATAGCTCTTATAAATAAAACTACTGGTGAAAAAATACCAATAGTATATTGGGAAAATTCAATAGGTAGGGACAAGCATTGTGATATAGTAGTGAACAGTCCTACTGCGTCAAGGGATCATGCTGTTCTTTACAGACGAGATGAAGGTTGGTTTATTTCGGACACGAATTCTAAAGGCGGAGTTTATTTAAATGGTACTCCAATTTCTGAAGATGAAAAAGTTTATATAGACGACATAATACAAATTGGTGGAATAAACTATGAGCTCAGAAAATCTGATGTTTTTTATGATGAATCTGAAAAAAACAGTTTAAAAAATAGTTATAATAAATTTTATGCAGGCGGTTCGCTGCTTATATTGGTTAGCTTTTTTCAGGCTTTTTGTACAGTTCAAATGTGTTTTTCAGGGCCATCTTTTAATTATGAGCCGCTAAAAATTTTTGGATTATTATTAGGAATTTCTTGGGCAAGTTTTTTTGTTTCTAAATATATAATAAGAAGAAGTAATTTTGAACTTGAAACACTGGGAATATTTTTAAGCAGTATTGGGATAATAAATTCCGCAGGGGTAGATGTAAAATTAACTTATACTCAAATAATTTGTTTGGGAATAGGAATTATATTTTTTGAAATAATTTTAGCGTTTATAAAAGATCCTGATATATCTATGAAATTTCGGCCATATATAGCAGTAATTGCACTTATACTTTTGGCAATAAATTTAGTTTTTGGTAAAGTAAAAAATGGTTCGCAAAACTGGGTTATGCTTGGGCCTTTTTCGTTTCAGCCGTCAGAAATAGTTAAGGTCGCATTTGTATTTTTTGGTTCTTCGACTATAAAGGGAATACAAACCACAAAGAATTTAACGTTATTTATACTATTTTCTGTGGCATGTATGGGTGCACTATTTTTAATGAATGACTTTGGTACAGCATGCATTTTTTTCGTAACATTTATTTTAATAGCATTTATGCGTTCAGGAAGTATACGAACCGTTGTTTTAACTTGCGCTGCTGCAGTAATTGGAGCGGGATTTATTTTAAAATTTAAACCTCATATAGTAACAAGATTTTCTGCCTGGCGACATGTCTGGGAGCATATTAATGATGCCGGTGGTTACCAGCAGACCAGGGTTCTTGCATATTCAGCAAGCGGTGGCCTTTTGGGGCTAGGAATAGGTAAAGGTGCGTTAAAACATGTTTTTGCTGCGCCAAGTGATTTGGTGTTTGGAATGCTTTGCGAAGAGTGGGGAGTAATTATGGGCATCTTAATTGTTTTAACCATAGCCATACTTGGAATTTATGCACGTAGTGCGAGCATACGCAGTAGATCAGCGTTTTATTCTATAGCATCTTGCTGTGGTGCCGGAATGCTTGTGTTTCAAATGATGCTTAATGTTTTTGGTGTTGTGGATATTTTGCCTTTAACGGGTGTTACACTTCCTTTTATAAGTTTAGGTGGCTCTAGTTTAATTTCCGTTTGGGGAATACTTGCATTTATAAAAGCGTCTGATGAAAGAACATACGCCATAAAAAGATAAGATTTGGGGGTGAAAAAATGAAAAACACACGGTTTCGTTCTATTATTATATATATAGTTGTGTGTTTCTTTTTTGCGGGGATAGGATTTTTCCTTTTTGAATTTATAGCCAATTCCCGGCAGTGGGCTTTTTCGCCTGTAAATAGACATCTTTCGGAAGGGAATATGTCCGGTGGGAAAATTTTGGATACGAATAATATTATTTTAGCTCAAACAGTAGATGGGAAACGAGTTTACAATGAAAAAGAAGACATAAGAAGAGCAATGCTACATATAGTTGGAGACGGTTCGGTTTTAATTCCAACGTCTGTACAAAGCCGATATAACAGCGAACTTTTTGGATATAATCCAGTTATTGGTTTTGGTGCGCCGCATGTTTTTGATATAAATCAAAATATAAAGCTTACTTTAGACAGTGAGATATGCGCAAAAGTTTCCAAAAGTTTTAAGAATAAAAAAGGTGCGGCGCTTGCTTATAATTATTTAACGGGTGAAGTTTTGTGCATGGTTAGTCTTCCGACTTATGATATTAATAATCGTCCTACTTTTGAAGAAAGCAGTAATGATAAGTACGAAGGGGTATATATTAACCGAGCTATATCTTCTTCATTTACTCCGGGTTCTATTTTCAAAATTTTTACAGCAGCGGCAGGGTTAGATTTAATTCCTGATGTAGAAAAAAGGACTTTCGAATGTAAAAAAGTAAAAATTATTGATGGTGAAAAAGTTACCTGTATGTCAAATCATGGGAAAATAAATTTAAAAGACGCTATGTCTAAATCGTGCGATATTGTGTTTAGTGATATAGCAATTGAGCTTGGCAGAGAAAAAATGAAAGCAAAAATGGAAGAATATGGGCTTAATAAGCCTGAATATTTTGACGGTATGCAAGTTACAAGCAGTAGCTATGATGTGATGAATGCTTCAAAAGCAGATCTAGGATGGTCAGGAATAGGCCAGTCAAAAGATAAGGTTAGCCCGCTATATATGTTAAAAGTTATGGGCGCTATTGCAAATAAAGGTATTTATATTGAACCTTTTGCTGTTAAATCTTTGTTTACGGATTCTTCTGGAGAATACTCAAATAATTCTAAAAATTCATCAAAAAGAATGTTTAGTGAATCAACGGCCGAATCTTTAAAAGAAATGATGAGATATACAATGAAAAATCAATATAAAGATTCGATGTTTGGCGGGATTCAAATGTGTGCTAAAACCGGTACTGCAGAAGTGGGAGAGGATAAACTTCCTCATGGTTGGATGGTAGGTTTTTCTTACGATAAAACTTTCCCTGTGGCTTTTTCTGTAGTGGTGGAAAATGGGGATTTCGGAATAAAATCTGCTGGGCCAGTAGCTGCGGATATGATTAAAGAACTTCATGGTGCTTTTAAGTCTGGTAAGTACGAGAAAAAATAAATTTTAAAGCAGCTTGACTTATTTGAATTTTTAATGTATCATAAGGGAGGTAGACTTAAAATTTAATTTATTAGTCAAAAAGGAGGAGATTTTATGAGCGAAAATTTAGTTCAAGCGGAGAATACAATTGCGGATAACACTAGCTCTCCGGAAAAAGAATGTGTTTTGAAAACAATAAATTTAACAAAAACATATGCTTATAAAAATGTAGTAGACCATGTTAATATTACTATTAACAAAGGAGACATTTATGGCTTTATAGGTAAAAACGGTGCAGGTAAAACAACTGTTATGAAAATGATATCTGGCTTTTTAAAACCAAATTCTGGTAATATAGAGCTTTTTGGAAGTGAAAATTTATTAAAAGGATGTAAAAAAATAGGTACAATTATAGAAAATCCTGTTTTTTACCCTTACATGAATGCACGTCAGAATATTGAATGTCAGTGTATATTAAAAGGCGTGAAAGAAAAAAGTGTAGTAGATGAGCTTCTTGAATTAGTAGGATTGAAAAATGCTGGTAGAAAAAAAGCCAAGAATTTTTCTTTGGGTATGAAACAAAGGCTTGCTATTGCTATTGCGTTGGTAGGCGACCCGGAATTTTTAATTTTGGATGAACCCATGAATGGCCTTGATCCGGAAGGAATTAAAGAAATAAGAGATCTTATTTTAAAACTTAATAATGAAGTAGGAGTTACAGTATTTATTTCCAGTCATATTTTAGGTGAACTTAGCAAAATGGCTACAAAATATGGTGTTATTAATGAAGGTAAGCTTGTTGCCGAATTTAATGCTGATGATCTTTCTAAGAAAGTTAAACCATGCATTAAACTTGTGGTTGATAATTCTGAGAAAGCAGTGGAAGTTATTAAAGGAAAATTCGGTGAAATCGATATAAAGTCCGATGATAACACCGTTTATATTTATGAAAACATAGATAATTTCTTAGAGCTTAATTCTTTATTGTCAGAAGCAGAGATTACGGTAAGCTCTTTTACAAAAGAACAAGGGGATTATGAAAATTATTTCCTAAGTTTAATGAAAGGAGAGGCTTAATAATGGGTAAATTAATAAAATCAGATTTCTATAAAATTTTGTATACAAAATATCTTTATATTTGTGCAGGTATCTCGGTAATTATTTCTATACTTACAATTCTTAATGGTTATTTACAAATTTCTGGTAATGAATATTCTCGTATGGTCAGTGCTAATTTTAGTTCAATTAATGCAATAATGCCTGGTATGTCAATGGTTGCATTATTTTCAACAATAGCTATATTAATTTTTGTTCCGGGGGATTTTAGATATGGAACAATAAAAAATGTTATTTCATCTGGGGCAAACCGAATAAGTATTTATTTTTCAAAGATGATAGTGTCTATAACAGTATTAATATGTTATACGCTAATTAGTTTTGTGACGTCTTTTATTATGGGTAGTATACTTTGGGGAGTAGGAGAATACACCAGAGATGATTGGATTATTATAATACAGTCTTTATCACTTTATTTGATTGCGGAAATAGCAATTATAAGCTTGTATATTATGATAGCGTTTTTAACAAGAAGTACTGCAATTACCTTTATTATTGTTTTTGTTGGCCCTATAGTGCTTGGTATTATAGGTACTTTAGTTGTTCTTACTATGATACTTAACGGTGTTAATGTTAATGATTTTTCAATACAAGGGGTTAACATTATGAACTGTTTCCCGGGCACGTATAGTCAGATGGGACTGAGATTTGAGCCTTTACGTAGTGATGATATGACTATGGGATCAATAGTTTCCGGAGTATATATTTTATTAAGTACACTAATCGGATTGGTAACATTTAAACTTAGAAATATTAAATAAGATTGTTTTTTAAGAGCAGCCATCTAGAAAAGGCTGCTCTTTTATTTTGTTAAAATAACATACTGTTTTGAAAATTTTCGAATACTTTCGTTTTTATTTTGTTGAACCTAAATATGCTGGTATTTTAAAATATTACGTGTGAAGATTATAAAAATAAAAAGAAGGTTTGAAAATTGAATATTAAAAAT
>JAFRKM010000015.1 GCA_017431755.1 Clostridia bacterium | reverse complement strand
GAATATTCTATATTTTCAACCACACCTATCTTTTTCTTGAATTCTTCCAAGTTTTCCTGCGGAACCCATCCAACTAATATAAATTGATTATTATACTTAGCAGCATATGATTTTATCTCAAAGTATGAACTAAGCTGCTTTAATTTGGTATAAAATTTCATACACTGGTTTTTTTGAGAATTCCAAAAACCTTCAATTTTTTTATCAACTTTTTCAATCTGCTTGTAAGTTTCTGTACTTAAATTTTGAAGATAAGTAACTTGTTCATATGGAGTTTTATCACACGACATAATTGGAATTTCTTCAAAATAAAGCGATGAAAATATTCTGTCTGTTTCTTCCGCTTCTTCCACAGAAGAAAAATATATTCCCCACTGACTTTGAGAATCAGACTCAAACGGAAAGAAAACTAAATCTGGATCCGACTCACTACTTTTATCTATAATTTCTTTAAGTTTACTGTAGCCTTCAAGTGGCATTTTCCCGAATTTTGCCTTTGTACATTCACAAGAAAGCACATCGTTTATTGGCATTTCCAAACCATAAAAATGCTTTAGTTTTTCTATTTCTTCTTTATGTTTTGCAAGGTTCCCGTAAAGCTCCCGCTTTTTTAAAACTAAACTTTCAATATTCTGAGAAATATAATTTACAAAACGATCAACTTTACTTTTGCTAGTATGAAAATCACTAATATCTACATCTTCCAATTTTTTTCCACACGAATAAACACTACTTTTCAAATTTTTTAGCGGTTCTGCGTACGGATTTTCTTCCGAAATTGCCGAAAATTTCTCTGTATTGGAATAAAATGAAAAAACATTATCCGGTTCAAAAACCCCAGATTCGCCGCAAATATTAATAAGTTCATTCACTTTATCCATCGGGCCAATCATACTGATAAAGCTCATTTTCGAAATCGACATTTTTCTTACCTCACTTTGCTGTAGGTTAATTATTAAATAATTAACATTTTTCTGATATCTTCAGGTGACATTCTATATTTTACACCTTCTATTATATTTGTGATGTTTAAAATTTCTATTTCCTTCAAAAAAATATATGACATCAACACAACCGGCGGTGACAGAGAAAATCTTATACTGTGCTTACACTTATTATACCTCATATTCAGCGGGACTTTATCTATTACATCTAATCCACGCGAAAACCACTTTTTACCCATTTTTGTTTTTTTCATATCCGTCATCATTTGCTTGTCGCTCGGAGAATTAATAAATCCATAAAGCTGATCTTTACTAAGCGTACCATAACTTACAAGCATAGAAAACATATATTCTTTATCTAAATCATAAAACTTTCTCATTCTTACTATTCTTACTAAATTAGTAAGATCGATATAAAGATTAAAAAAATCTGTAAGCTCTTTTTTTGCACTACCTTTTACATATTTATTTATAACATCAAAAGCAACTTGATAAAGATGATTATAAAGAGCCGTTTCAATAGCAGTCAAATCTAATATTTCACCTTTTTTGTTTTTAAACGGCAGCAAAATTTTATAATACTTAGATTTTTTTATTACATTTAAAAATTCATCATAACTTTTTATATATTTAAGCGCTTTCAATTCAAATTTAGCATGGTTATAAAAAAACTCTGGTATAGTATATATATACTCGCCTGATTCACCGGCATTTAATAGCATCAGACTATGCATTATGTGTTCTATTTCCGCACGAGTAATTATATAATCAAAAAAGTGTTCTCCAGCGGAAATATCATATCTGCCCAAAGTTTCAAAATCAATAAAAAGCTTCATCTTAAGACGGTTTTCTAGTTCTGCCCTATGAACACTATTTTCGTTTAATCCACTTAAAACATCGGCATAACTAGTTTTTCTTTTTAAATAAGAAGCAATATCAGGTACACTTTTACACGCCAAAAGATCACTGTAATGCTTTTCTTTTATCCTTTTGCCATATAATGCACGAGCTTTTGAAAGCACCGCGTTTGAAGCATATGAAATCATAATTTCTCGGCGGACTTTATCTTTTACTCCGCTTTTTCACCACCATTACTCTAAATTTTTTCTTTATTAATCCTTAATTACACGCTCAGTTATTGTGTTTATCCAATTTTCTTTGTTTTCAGCATAAATTTTTTCTATACGTTCATATTTTTTCTTATACGAATTTTCTATTACCTTAAGTTTTAAACACGCATTTACTTTTTCTTTTTTTTCCATATCTTTTATTTTTGTTCTTGCTTTTTCCATATATTCGTTTCTTTTTTTCTCTTTCATATCGCTTATTCGCTGCTCAGAATCTATCTTCATCTGGTTTGCACGAACCAAATTTTCTTGAGCTTTTTTATCAAGTTCAATTATTCGTTTGATCATATCTTCCATAAAAAATTACCCCCTGATCAAAAATATTTTAAAATACTTCTTCAAATAGAATTATGATACAAATATTTAAAATGTCAATATCTTAATTTATATTTTTTTAAAATTTTAAAAAAGATACGAAAAATTAAAAAATAATTTTATTATTTAAAGGTATTTACATAAACAAATTAGTAAGGTAAAATATTTATAACAGCATAAATTCATAAATACATATTAAATGAGGTGCTTTTTATTTTGAATATTATGTACAAAAGAGTTTTATTAAAAATCAGCGGTGAAGCTCTAGCAGGAGAAAAACCTTGTGGAATAGATTTTAAAGTTGTAGAAAACACCGCAAAAACAATTAAAGAGTGCGCAGAAGCAGGTGCACAAATAGCAGTCGTTGTAGGTGGTGGAAATTTCTGGCGTGGAAAAACAAGCGGATCTATGAATCGCGTCAAAGCAGATCATATGGGCATGATGGCAACAGTAATGAACGCCATAGCACTTGAAGATGCTTTCAGCCAACTTGGTGTAAACGCAAAAATAATGACCGCCGTACCTTTTCCACAAGTTAGTGAACATTATTCACCAGCAAGAGCAATTCATCATCTAAAAAAAGATCGAATTGTTATATTTGGATACGGTACAGGAAATGCATTTTTTTCAACAGATACTGCAGCATCACTAAGAGCAGCAGAAATACAAGCAGATGCCATATTTAAAGCAACAAACACAGACGGCATTTATGACAGCGACCCAAAAACAAATCCAAACGCAAAAAAATATACAGAAGTCACATTTGATGAAATTCTATCTAAAAATTTAAAAGTAATGGATAGCTCCGCGGCATCAATGTGCAGGGATAACAAAATACCGGTAATGGTATTTAATCTAGGTAAATCAGACAATTTATTAAAAACTCTTCAAGGTGAAAATCTTGGAACAATCGCAAAACCTTAAATTTACAAATTAATTACGGAGGAAATTTTATGAACAACATTATAAATGACGCAAAATCTCGCATGGAAACCACCTGTGATCGACTGAATAACGAATACACATCAATTCAAGCCGGCAGAGCAAACCCTGCTTTAATAGACAAAATAACAGTAGATTACTATGGCACCGATACGCCGATTAATCAAGTGGCGGCAGTATCCGTTTCAGAAGCTAGAGTTTTAATAATTCAGCCATGGGATGTTTCTATTTTACCGGAAATAGAAAAAGCAATTCAAAAGTCAGACCTTGGAATAAACCCTCAAAACGACGGCAAAATCATTAGATTAATATTTCCGCACTTAACCGAGGAAAGAAGACGCGACATTTCCAAAGAAGTCTCTTCTATGGCAGAAAATTCAAAAATTTCGATAAGAAATATCCGCAGAGATGCTATGGACAAAATAAAAAACATGAAAAAAAATAACGAAATTACCGAAGATGATGTAAATCGCGGCGAAAAGCAAATCCAAGATTTAACAGATAAATATTGTAAAAAAATCGATGAACTTTCTTCAGCAAAAAGCAAACAAGTTATGTCTTTATAAATAAAAAAAACAAATCAAATTTACAAAGCTTTGGAGATAATAAAATGACAAATCAAGGCTTAAATCATCAAAAACTTCCTTTGCACGTGGGAATTATTATGGACGGAAATCGCAGATGGGCCAAACAAAATGGCCTACCTGTTTATTTGGGTCATTCTCGCGGCGCAGAGGTTTTTAAATCTTTGGCGCTTTACTGCAATAAAATCGGTCTAAAATATCTTACCGTTTATGCGTTTTCCACGGAAAACTGGAAACGCTCGGCAACTGAAGTGTCCGCTCTTATGATTTTACTTAAAAAATATTTGAATAAAGTAATTAAAGAATTCAGCAACGAAAACATGAAAATGACATTTTTGGGAGATGTTTCTGCGTTTTCTCCGGACATACAAAAACTCATTCAAAAAATCACAAGGGACTCAGAAAACAATACCGGTCTGCAGCTAAATATAGCGATAAATTACGGCAGCAAAAGCGAAATAATAAGAGCCACAAAGAATCTAGCAGAAAAAGTAAACTTAAAAGAAATTGATATAAACAGCATAGACGATAAACTTTTTTCCGAAAATTTATACACAAACGGGCAACCAGATGTAGATCTGCTTATACGAACGGGCGGCGAAAAAAGAATTTCAAATTTTATGCTTTGGCAATGCGCTTACGCTGAATTTTACTTTACTGATGTTTTATGGCCTGATTTTTCAGAAGAAAATTTAAATATCGCTATCGACGAATATTTTTCTCGCACACGAAGATTTGGGGGTGCTTAAAAATGAACAAAAGAATAATTTCCGGAATTACTGGGGCAGTTTTTGCATTAATAGTTCTAATTTTTGGTCAAAACTTTCCTTTTATTTTAAGCACAACCATAGCAATAATTTCTGTTTTAGCTATGTGTGAAATTTTCTCAGTAATGGGAATAACAAATCAAAATATAATCGTTATACCAACTTTGCTATTCGTACCATTATTTGCACTTTTTGGCAACGCAAACATTTGGCAAATGATGATATATATTTATTCTTTATTTATATTTTCTTTGATGATTATAAAACCACAGTTTAGACTGAAAGATATCGCTTTTACATATTCTATGGCAATAATTATTTCAATGTCTATGGGAACAATATCCTTGCTTAGAAATTTGGGCGGAATTTACGGCAGCTTTTATGTGTTTTTGGCGCTTGTAACTGCTTGGATGTCAGACACCGGTGCATATTTTTGCGGTAAATTCTTGGGTAAAAATAAACTATGTCCAGACGTAAGCCCCAAAAAGACCATTGAGGGATTTTTTGGAGGGATTATAACTTGCATAATTTCGCTTGTCATAATAGCCTGTATATTCAACAATCTTATTTTCCCCGAAAAACAACATATAAATTACTTTTTAATAATAATAATGGGCTTAATTGGCTCAATGATTTCCACACTTGGAGATTTATGTTTTTCAGTTATAAAAAGAAAATATGGGGTAAAAGATTTTGGAAATTTTATGCCGGGTCACGGAGGAATTTTAGATAGGTTTGACAGCGTAATTTTTGTAGTTCCATATGTATTTTTATTTTTGAAATTCATTAAAATTATACACTAAAAGAGATGATAAAATCATGAAAAATAAAATCTGCGTACTAGGCTCCACAGGCTCAATAGGTACGCAAACTTTAGAAGTAGCAAGAAAATTCAAAACAAAAATAACTGCCCTTGCAGCAAACAAAAACATAACCTTACTAGAAAACCAAATAAGAGAATTTAAACCATTTTTTGCGGCTGTATATGATGAAAATCTTGCCAAAAAATTAAAAGAAAAAGTTAAAGACACCAATACCAAAATCTTATCAGGTATAGAAGGGCTTTGCGAAGTGGCATCTTTAAGCAGTACTGAAATAGTAGTAACAGCGGTTTCAGGGATGATAGGCCTTAGGCCAACACTCTGCGCCATAAATACAAAAAAAGACATTGCTCTTGCCAACAAAGAAACGCTTGTTGTTGGCGGAGATTTAGTCTTAAACGAGGCTAAAAAAAACGGTGTCAATATTTTACCAGTTGACAGCGAACATAGCGCAATATTCCAGTGTTTACAGTCTTGTAAAGATAAAAAAGACTTAAAAAAGCTAATTTTAACCGCCTCAGGGGGGCCTTTTTTTGGCAAAACAAAAGATGAATTAAAAAACGTTACCATAAAAGATGCACTCAATCATCCAAACTGGAAAATGGGTGCCAAAATCACCATAGATTCCGCAACCATGATGAACAAAGGGCTGGAAATAATTGAAGCCATGCACCTTTTTGATACTTCGCTTGATAAAATTGACGTTATTGTTCATCCACAAAGCATTATTCATTCAATGGTTGAATACGTGGATGGCTGTATACTTGCACAAATGGGTATACCAAGCATGAAAGCCCCTATTGCCTATGCTCTTACTTATCCGCACAGAAAAAATTCAGGCGTAAAGCCACTAGATTTTACAAAATATCCTAGCCTTTCTTTTCATAAACCCGACAATGAAACCTTCGAAGCAATGAAAATCTGCCGAAAAGCTGCATCTTTAGGTGGCACAGCTACAACTATTTTAAATGCTGCAAACGAAGAAGCTGTAAATTTATTTTTAAAAGAAAAAATTAAATTTTTGGAAATAACCGAGCTTGTTAAAAAAGCACTGGAAAGTTTTAAAATAAATAAAATTTCATCTTTAGAAGATATACTTGAAACAGACAAAAAAACTCGCGAATTTATATCAAAACAAATATAAACTATTT